>NZ_JAKUFR010000125.1:0-11299 GCF_022663555.1 Bacillus cereus group sp. BfR-BA-01381 | reverse complement strand
TTTTCTTTCGCCGCGTCCGTTTGAAGATCCTGGGCGACCTTGACCTTCTCCACGACGACCACGGTTGCCATCACGGCTACCTTCACGATTGCGATCACGGTTACCGTCACGATTACGACCATCACGATTGCGGTCACGGTTACGACCATCGCCACCGCGTCCATCACGACTACGATTACGGTTACCGTCACGGTACCCGCCTCCGTTACCGCCGCGTTTTTTAGAACCGCCACCTCTTGAAACAACTGGTGGTTCTGATGTTAAAGCGATTGGAGTTGTATCTGGCTCTTTTGTCATCATTTTTAAAGCAGCAGCTACTACTGTTACAGAGTCGTTCTCTTCTAACATTTCTTCTGCAATACGCTTGTAGTATGCTAAGTTTTCATTTTCAATTGTGTTTTGAAGTTTTTCAGCGATTAAACGTTGTTGACCTTCTAGTGCCTCGTCAAGTGTTGGTGCATCCATACGGTCCATTTTACGTTTTGTTGTACGCTCGATATTTTTTAATTGTCCAGATTCACGTGGTGTTACAAATAGCATTGCAATACCTTTTTTACCTGCACGACCAGTACGGCCAATACGGTGAACGTATGATTCTGGATCTTGTGGAATATCGAAGTTGTATACGTGTGTTACACCTGAAATATCAAGACCACGCGCAGCAACGTCTGTTGCAACAAGAACTTCAATAGAACCTTCTTTGAACTTACGTAATACAGACATACGTTTCGCCTGAGTTAAATCACCATGGATACCTTCCGCAGCATAACCACGTAAATTTAATGCTTCTGATAATTCATCAACACGACGCTTTGTACGACCGAATACAATCGCAAGCTCTGGAGATTGTATGTCTAATAAGCGTGTCAATACATCAAACTTTTTCTTTTCTTGCACTTCTAAATAGAACTGCTGAATGTTTGGCATTGTTACTTCTTTTGCTTTTACTTTAATGTGTTGAGGCTCAGTCATGAAACGCTCAGCAATACGACGGATTGGGTCCGGCATTGTCGCTGAGAATAGTAATGTTTGGTGTGTTTCTGGCACATCTGTTAAAATTGCTTCAATATCTTCAATGAAGCCCATGTTTAACATTTCATCCGCTTCGTCAAGAACAACTGTCTCTACGTTTTGTAAGCGAAGTGTTTTACGGTTAATATGATCTAAAATACGACCCGGCGTACCAACAATAATGTGTGGGTGTTTTTTTAGAGCACGAATTTGGCGGTTAATATCTTGACCACCATAAATTGGTAAGATACGAACGCGTTTATGTTTACCAATTTTGTATAGCTCTTCTCCAACTTGAATTGCTAATTCACGCGTTGGCGCGATAACAATACCTTGAACCGATTCTTTATGTGTATCCACTTTATCTAATAGTGGTAATCCGAATGCTGCTGTTTTCCCTGTACCTGTTTGTGCTTGCCCAATAATATCCTTACCTTGCAATGCATGTGGAATTGTTTCAGCTTGAATTGGCGTAGCCTCTTCAAAGCCCATACTTTCAACAGATTGCAGTAAAGAATCACTTAATCCTAATTCTCGAAATGTTGTCAATGTTACTTCTCCTTTTCTATCCTATACTTATCATTTAAAAAAAGGCGTTTTCCGAATTTGCGGAAAAGCCCTTTTCCTGAATGCTCACGTATATAAACGGGCGTATATTCTTCACGAAAATACTTCTAAACGTTATTACACTTTATCAATTATAAGTTTTGTATGTGTAAAAAGCAAACCCAACTGTTACCTTATTTTCATATTCAGAGGTTTTTTCTTCACTTTTATTTTTTTATATTTACTGTAAGCGCTTATTATAAGTTTCTTCTTTTTTCGTAGCTATCATCCCTATTTATATACACCAATTATTTCAACATCGTAATTACTTCTTCCAATTTCATACCGCGAGATGCTTTTATTAATACAACATCTTTTGCATCGACTACTGCTTGCAACTCTTTTACTAACTCTTCTTTATTATCATAAGCCTTTACACGTTCGTTAGGGAAATTAATTTTCGCTCCTTCAGCAATTTGAGCCCCTAATTTACCATATGTGAACACATAGGAGATTTTTGCTGGATCGATTAATTTACCTACCTCATAATGAAACTGTACTTCTTGATCTCCAAGCTCTAACATATCGCCGAGAACAACAATTTTTTTAGAGAATCCATCTAAACCATTCATTAGGTGGAATGCTGCTTCCATAGCTGTTGGACTTGCATTATAAGCATCGTTGATAATTGTTAATCCACTATTTGTTTTTACAATTTCCATACGCATGCCTGTCATTTGAAGTGTTACTAAACCTTCTTTCATCTCTTCCCACGTTACACCAAAATGTTTCGCAATTGCCATAGAAGCAAGCGTATTATACACATTGTGTTTCCCTAATACCGGTAGATAGAATGAAATGTTTTCTTCTCTATTCATTTTAAAGTGTGTCCCAGTTGCTTGTAACGTTACAGTCGTTGGATAGTAATCATTTGCTCTAGCATCACCAAACGTAACTGTTTCAGCTATTAAATTCATTTCAGGAACACGATTCGTTAATAATGGCTCGTCTCCGTTATATACGAACACTCCACCCTCTTGTAATCCTGTCACAATTTCTAATTTCGCTTCAGCAATTGCCTCACGAGATCCTAAGTCCATTAAATGCGCTTCACCAATGTTCGTAATGATAGCTGCATTTGGACGAGCTAACTTAGATAAGAATTCAATTTCCCCGCGGCTTGACATTCCCATTTCTAATACAGCTACTTCTGTATTTTCTTCTAAGTTTAAAATAGTAAGAGGTAGCCCGATATGATTATTGAAGTTTCCTTCTGTTTTTTGAACTTTGAATTTAGTCGCAAGAAGACTTGTTACAATATCTTTTGTAGATGTTTTACCGTTACTACCTGTCACACCAATCACTTTAACATCCAATTGGTCGCGATAGTTTTTTGCTAACATTTGTAATGCTGATAGCGTGTCTTCTACAAAAATAACCGGAAGATTCTCAGGTGGATTTGCTACATCTTTCATCCATAATGTCGCCACAGCTCCATTTTCAACAGCTTTATCTACAAAAGCATGTCCATCGAAACGTTCACCTTGAATCGGAACATATAAGTTTCCTTTTTCGATTTTTCTCGTATCAATAGACACTCCTTGTATAGTAATTCCCTCATACTGCTCTGCTAATCCCGTACCATTTGTCATTTGTTCTACTTGTTTTAACGTTCGATTTATCATAAAAACACTCCTTACATAGAGGAAGCACTATTCCTTCGAATAGTGCCTCCTCCTTTTTTGTTAGATTGTATATTTAATTTTTTGTTTTTCTTCGTGACGCTCCATCGCTAAACGAATTAGCTCTTCAATTAATTCCGGATACGGTAATCCAGTATGTTGCCATAGTAGAGGGAACATACTAAACGGCGTAAATCCTGGCATCGTATTCACTTCGTTAATATATACTTCTCCATCTTTCGTTAAGAAGAAATCAGCTCGCGTTAAGCCAGCACCATCTAACGATTGGAATGCAACAATCGCATCTCGCTTAATAACATTAGACTCTTCTTCTGTCATTTCAGCTGGAATAATTAACGCTGTATCACCATCGATGTATTTCGACTTATAATCATAGAAGTCTTTTTTAGGTACGATTTCACCTACAACTGAACATTTCGGTTCATCATTACCTAGTACACCAACTTCTACTTCACGTCCAACGATATTTTCTTCCACAATAATTTTACGGTCAAATTGGAATGCCTCTTCAAATGCATTCTCAAGTTCTTCACGATTTTTACACTTATTAATCCCAACACTTGAACCAAGGTTTGCTGGTTTTACGAAGCAAGGGTATCCTAATACTTCTTCTACTTTTTCATATGCTGTTTCACGATCTTTTTCCCATGCACTACGAATAAATGATGCATATTTTGCTTGTTTCAATCCAGCTTCTGCAAAGATGTTTTTCATAACAACTTTATCCATACCAGCAGCAGATGCTAGAACACCATTTCCTACATAAGGAATATTCATTAATTCTAGTAATCCTTGTACCGTTCCATCTTCACCATTTGGTCCATGTAGTAATGGGAAAATAACGTCGATAGCATTTTCCTCAGCATTTGCAGATGGAATGATTTCTGTGCTTAATGATAACGGAGAAATCGCATTTTCTGCACCGCTCATTTTTAGAACTTCAACATCTGTTACTTCACCTTCAATACGCTCACCGCGTACCCATTGACCTTGTTCTGTAATATAAATTGGATGAATCTCGAATTTATCTTGATTTAATGCTTTAATAGCAGCAAGAGCCGTTTGTAGCGAAACTTGATGCTCAGCTGATTTTCCACCATATAATAAACCTAATTTAATTTTTGTCACTGAAATCACCCTAACCAATTGTTTTCATTTTTCTATTTTAGCACTTTTTATAAAAATAGGTAGTTCCTATTTGAAATAAAATGCAACTTCCACAAATAATTAAATGACACCACTTATTGGTTTTCTATACTTTTTCCACTTAACTTTCTTCATACATATATAAAGTGAAACTTTAATCAGTGGGGGTCTTACTGCTCATTAAAGTGGGATAAAATTGTAAACCAATCTAGTTATGTACCTAAAATATGTAGAAATCCCCTTTTTGTGTATGTCATCTAATCATTAAGAAGATTGTTTGGTTAGTGTGCTTTTTTGCCTTTGTTCAACGAGACGGTCTAAAGAAATATATACAATACCTGCAACTACACATCCTACAGCTAAAATTGTAAATAGAAAGTGGCCAAGTAATCGATCTAATAAAAAACCTCCAAGAAGCGGACCGAATGCACTTCCTGTAATCCACTGCAAACTTGCAGCTCCCATATAAGTCCCTCTCAAATGTTCAGGGGCCAAATTCGCTACAAACGTCATCTGTACAGGCGACATAATCATCTCACCTAACGTATATATGGCATATACAAACAGTAACGTTATTAAAATAATTGTAGCATTTATATCAAATTCTCCAAACCACTTCGGTAACCACCCTATAAAAAATAATCCAATCCCAAACAAACATGCACCATATAACATCGTCTTTCCAACAGGTTTATCTGTGGCCCATTTTGAAATTTGAAATTGGAACAACACAACTAATAGTCCGTTTAACGCCATTAAATATGGGTATGGATTGTTAGTTCCAAAAATACCTTTCATTTCATTATCAAAGTGCAGTGGCAACATGCCTTCTGTTTGAGAAAATCCCATCGAAATAATGATACCTGCTAATAAATAAATCATGAGTTCCTTATCTCGCAATACAATTTTCCACACTGCTCCTGATTCCTTTTCTTTATCCTCTTCCTTATTCGTATTCTTTGGCATTGTCTCTTGAATAAGAACGAATACAAGTAATGCATAAAATAACATCGTAGATGCGGCAATAATAAACACAAGGTTCTTCGATAACATAACTACTGAAGCCCCCATTATCGGACCAATTGCAGCACCTATATTGTGTCCCATTCGCAATAAACCATATGCTTCTGTTCTTTTTTCTGGCGCCGTTACATCCGCAACCATCGCTGATGCAGCTGGATGAAATAACGAATTACTTAATCCTAAAAAAATAGATAAAATCGCATATGGAATAAATCCTTCTATAAATAAAAAACCGAGCATGAATACCGCATTGCTCGCCATCGAAAATATCATAATCGGTTTTCTTCCATATATATCAGCAATTCTTCCCCCTATAATTGATCCAAAGCTTGCAGCAATTGGAGACAGTGCCATAATCACTCCGACCTGTAATAATGAATCTACCTTATCTTTTAAATATAATGCAAAAAAAGGCATCAACATCATCATTGCAATTCCATTTAACGTCTCACCAATAAACCGAATCCATACGTTACGGTCCATCTCCCTTAACTCACGCCACGTATTTTTCATTATTTCACCCCTTTTGTTCACCAATAATTATCTTATAACAAGTTCAGAAGAATGTAAATTTTCAAAATTAAAAATCCATTCTAACAGAATTAGAATGGATTTTTCTACTTATAAATTGGCTGCGTCGTCTTCTTCTTTACTATTATTTAAAGCACTATGTTTTCGGCTATATAAGAAGTAAACCGCAATACCGATAATCATCCATACACCAAAACTAATCCAAGCCGTCCCGGATAATTGAAGCATTAAGTATAAACAAAAAATTACCGTTAACGCTGGTAAAAACGGTACAAGCGGCGCCTTAAATGCTCTTGGTAAATCAGGATGCGTTCTTCTCATTACAAAAACAGCAACAGCGACAAGTGCAAAGGCTGATAAAGTCCCCATATTTACAAGATGCGCTAACACATTTAAATCTATTAATCCTGAAATAAGTGCTGCAATAATTCCCGTTGTCCACGTATTTAAAAACGGTGTTTTAAATTTCGGGTGAACTTTAGCAAGACGTTTCGGCAACAATCCATCTCTACTCATTGCATATGAAACGCGTACTTGCCCATACATCATAACTAACATTACTGTTGTGATCCCTGTAATTGCTCCTACTGAAATTACTCCCGCTAAACTATCTTGTCCAATAAATTGAAGTGCAAAAGCGACTGGATCTGATATATTTAACTGTCCGTATGGAACAATTCCTGTCAAAATAAGCGAAACGATAATATAAAGAGCTGTACAAATTAATAAAGATGCAATAATACCAATTGGTAAATCACGTTGTGGACGTTTCACTTCTTCTGCTGCCGTTGAAACTGCATCAAAACCTATGAATGCAAAGAACACTGTAGCAGCTCCAGCCATTACACCATCTAAGCCAAATGGCATAAAAGGCGTCCAGTTTTCAGGTTTCACATAATTAAAACCAGCAAAGATAAAAATAAGAACAACCGCTAGTTTAATAAATACCATAATATTATTTACACGTGCACTTTCACGAACACCTCTAGATAAAAGAACTGTCATCACTAAAATAATTAGAACTGCCGGCAAATCAATTATTCCACCCTTTCCTGTACCAGGGGCTGAGGAGAGAATGGTAGGAATATGAATTCCAAATCCCTTTAATAAAGATTGGAAGTACGCGGACCAACCATTTGCCACAGCAGAGGTTGCAAGTAAATACTCAAGCATTAAGTCCCATCCAATTAAAAATGCGAATACTTCTCCCATCGTCGCATATGTGTACGTATAGACACTGCCTGAGACAGGAACTGAAGAAGCAAATTCAGCATAACAAAATGCAGCAAAGGCACATGCTAACGCGGCTATCGCAAATGATAATATAATAGCTGGTCCAGAATGTTTCGCTGCTACCACGCCCGTTAGAACAAAAATACCTGTTCCAACAATTGCCCCGATTCCAAGCATCGTTAAATCTAGTGCGCCCAATGTTCTTGCTAACGTCTTTTGTTTACTCTCTTGCATTAACTTTGCAATAGGCTTCTTTTGAAAAATTTGCTTCATAGCATGCTCCTCCAAGTTTTAAATTTTCTGAAAATTTTTAATTTGCTTTTTTATTTTACTCATAGCACTTTTCCCAGTCAATACTTTTGTCGAAATAAGTAGAAACTCTTATGAATATGCACGATTTTTATCATTCTTTCTATATATCTTTCTATAACTTTTTTTGGTATTATTATACATGTCGATTCCATAAAAAAGGCATGCTCTGTTATTGAGCATGCCTCTTTTTACTTATTTCACAGTATATGATCCCTCTTCAATCCAGCTATACATATATTTTTCATCTTCTGTTTCATGTGCTTGTTTTACAATACGAAGCGGACGGAATGTATCTATCATAACAGCTAATTCAAGCGTTTCTTTTTTCCCTATACTCGCCTCTGTTTTCCCAGGATGTGGTCCGTGAGGAATGCCGCTCGGATGAAGTGTAATAGACCCTTCCTCCACACCTTTTCGACTCATAAAGTTACCTTCTACATAGTACAGTACTTCATCACTATTCACGTTACTATGATAATACGGTGCCGGAATAGATTCTGGATGATAGTCATATAAACGTGGTACGAAAGAACAAATAACGAAATTGTGACCCTCGAACGTTTGATGTACTGGAGGTGGCTGATGAATACGACCTGTAATTGGTTCAAAATCCTCTACATTAAAGACCCAAGGATATAAATAACCATCCCAACCAACAACATCTAACGGATGATGTCCTAAAACATGTTTATGCATATAGCCCCTCGACTTTGTCATTACGACAAACTCACCTTTTTCATCATACGTCTCTAATTTTTCAGGACCACGAATATCTCTCTCACAAAACGGGCTATGTTCTAACAATTGTCCATACTCATTACGATAGCGACGCGGTGTTGTAATTTGACTATTTGCCTCTACAACAAGAAACTTAGTCTCTCCTTCATCTGGAATAACACGATAAATCGTTCCAATTGGGATTGTTACATAATCACCTTTTCGATAATGAATCGTTCCAAACATCGTTTCAATTTTTCCTGTTCCGTAATGGACAAACAACATTTCATCGCCATCACCATTACGATAGAAATAATCCATTTTTTCTGTTGGGCTCACCACTCCAATTAATAAATCTTCATTTCCAAGTATAAAGTTTCTTCCACTTACTGCATCACCACTTTTTTTATTTTCTTTCGTGCGAAAGTGACGATGAGAAAGAGCAACATCTTCTTCATATTGCAACTGACAAGAGTGGGATAATGCCGCATGCCCTACTTCCGTTGGCATATAATGATGATACAAAATAGACTGCGTACCAGAAAAACCTTTTGTTCCCATTACCTGTTCACGATAAAGCGACCCATCTTTTTTACGGAATTGTACATGTCGTTTATGAGGTAGCTCCCCCATGTGACGATAAAACATGCTCATCACCTGCTTCCCTTTCTATTTTGACCGTATTACATAATGTACCTAAACCAGTAATCGTAAGTTCTACCACATCACCATCTTGTAGCCACTCTTCTGTGCCTAGTTCTAAAATGCAACCTGTTCCTACTGTTCCAGAACCAATCACATCGCCTGGATATAACGTAACGTCTTCCGAAGCACGTTCAATCATTTCAGCAAATGTATAGTAAATATCTCGGAAGTTCCCTTTTGATAATAGCTTTCCATTTACATGAGCAGTCATCTCTAACTCATAACGGTCACCATTACGATAAATATCTAGTTCCTCTTTCGTAACAAGGTACGCTCCTAATGAAGTTGCAAAATCTTTTCCTTTCGCTGGACCAAGTCCTACCTTCATTTCTGTTGCTTGTAAGTCCCTTGCACTCCAATCATTCATAATACAATAACCCAAAATATATTCCTCTGCTTGCTCACGAGAAATATTTCTTCCTTCTTTCCCAATTACGCAAGCAATCTCTAACTCATAATCAAGTTTTTTAGATTTCTTCGGACTAATTACAACATCATCTGGACCAATTACAGCACGATGGTTCGTAAAATAAAAAACCGGGATATCGTACCATTCAGGTACAACATCTAACCCTCTTCGGCCACGTGCCGTTTTTACGTGCTGTTCAAATGCATAAAAATCCCTAATACTACTCGGATTAGGAATCGCTGCTGCTAATTGCACTTCCTCTAAAGAATATATGCCCTTTTCCGGATTATTAATATTACGCAACACTTCTACATACTCATCCGCTTTCTCTAAAAAGGCGAACATAGAAGAAGGTAATTTTCCACCACTAGCAAGATTCATATCGATTACTTTGTCACCTTCAAGCCATCCAGCTCGCATTTCTTTTGAAGGAAGACGAAATGTAACAAATTTCATCATGATTCCTCCTTATGAAAATGAAATTTCCACCAGCAAAAGAATTCCTGCTGGTGGATATAAATTTTATAAATTTCCGCGACGCTCTTGTTCTCTTTCAATTGATTCAAATAACGCTTTAAAGTTTCCTTCTCCAAATCCACGAGACCCTTTACGCTGAATGATTTCAATAAATAAAGTTGGACGATCTACAATTGGTTTCGTAAAGATTTGTAGTAAATAGCCTTCATCATCGCGATCTACTAAGATCTTTAATTCTTTTAACTTATCAATTTCTTCATCAATTTTTCCAACTCGTGCAGTTAATTCATCATAATAAGTATCTGGTGTATCTAAAAACTCCACACCATTTGCACGAAGCGCCTCTACTGTTTTAACAATGTCATTTGTTAGTAAAGCAAGATGCTGTACACCTGCTCCATTGTAGAATTCTAGATATTCTTGAATTTGTGATTTTCGCTTTCCATCTGCTGGTTCGTTAATAGGGAACTTAATACGACTTCCATTTGTCATAACCTTCGACATTAATGCTGAATACTCTGTACTAATATCATCATCATCAAAATGGATCATTTGTTTAAAGCCCATAACGTTCTCGTAATAACTAACCCACTCTTCCATCTTTTCAACATTACCAACTACATGGTCTACAGCAATTAAACCTGACTCTTCAAATGGAATATCAAACTCAGCCTTTTGGAATCCTGGCATAAATGTTCCTTTATAATTTTTACGCTCTACAAGCGTATGAATTGTATCACCATACGTACCAATAACTGCTTTTTTCAATGTACCGTTCTCGTCTTTTAACTCTACAGGTGGAGCAATTGCGACTGCACCACGTTTCACCGCTTCCGAGTATGCTTTATCAACATCGTCAACAAGTAATGCCACATCTTTCACGCCATCACCATGAGTCTTTACAAATTCTGCAATACGATTGTCGCTACTTAAAGCCCCAGACACAACGAAACGCATATTTTTTTGCACAAGAACATAAGATACTTTTTCACGATTACCAGTTTCTAATCCAGAGTAAGCCACGATTTTGAATCCGAATGCTCTCGCAAGGTAATAGCTTGATTGCTTTGCATTTCCTACGTAAAATTCCAAATGATCTACATCACGTACTGGAAAAAAGTCCTCCATTTGTGCAGCTAGCGTATCCATAGATTTTTGTTTCATAAAATCCTCATCCCCCTGTAAATAGATTAAATGGTCCATACTTAAAACCAACCGAAAACGCTTCCAACATCAATTAATAGAAATTAGTTAGCAAGCTAACAAATTCTGACCTTTAAAATTTTCTATCTTTTCTGTCAAATTCCTCTTTTTTTCTTACATATAAAATTCGACTTTTTTCTCTTTAAAATAAAGGGAGACTATTCATACTTGGATATATAGAAGAAAATAAAAAAGACCCCAACATATTAATTACTTACTAATATGCTAGAGTCTTTATTTTTTTTGAATAATTGTATTTATATGTCTCATACTAATACATTTG
>NZ_JAKUFR010000124.1:0-11434 GCF_022663555.1 Bacillus cereus group sp. BfR-BA-01381 | reverse complement strand
CGTCGATATAATTCAAGTTATGGTCGATATATTTGGAAAATCGCTGATATAATTTTATTTACAAAGGTTACTCTAACGAGTAACCTTTTCGTATTGTACAAATTGGATAGACTAGTTTACAATCGAGCGTATAAAAGGGGGAGTAAAATGAAGCGCATTTCCATTTTAATAGCGGATGATGAGGCAGAAATTGCTGATTTAATTGAGATACATTTAGAAAAAGAAGGGTACCACGTCGTGAAAGCAGCTGATGGAGAAGAGGCAATTCATATTATTGAAACGCAGCCAATCGATTTAGTGGTTTTAGATATTATGATGCCGAAAATGGATGGGTATGAAGTGACGCGCCAAATTCGCGCGAAGCATCATATGCCAATCATTTTCTTAAGTGCTAAAACGTCTGATTTTGATAAGGTGACAGGTCTTGTGCTAGGCGCAGATGATTATATGACGAAACCTTTTACACCGATTGAATTAGTCGCACGTGTAAATGCACAATTACGCCGATTTCTTACGTTAAATCAGCCGAAAGTGGCGGAGAATAAATCTGCTTTAGAGGTAGGAGGAGTCGTTATTGATCCTGAGCGAAGAACGGTAAATGTGTACGGAGAACAAGTTGAATTAACACCGAAAGAGTTTGATATTTTATATTTATTAGCGAGTCACCCGAAGAAAGTGTACAATGTGGAAAATATTTTTCAGCAAGTATGGGCCGATGATTATTTTGAAGGCGGAAATACAGTTATGGTACATATTCGTACGTTGCGGAAAAAACTTGGGGAAGATAAAAGAAAGAATAAGTTAATAAAAACAGTGTGGGGAGTAGGTTATACTTTCAATGGCTAAAAAGATGAGAAGTTTTCGCTCGAAGATGGTTATGCTATTTGCGTTAAGTATGGTATTTGCTGGTGGCGTAACGTATATCCTTTATGAAGGGTTACGGATCTATTATAAATTAGTCGTTCGTTTTGAGGATCCGTTAGCTCAAGTCCGGTCGATAATAAGACAACTTGGGGATGTTAATTTCTTTTTAATTATTTTCATCCCTCTGTCCATTATGTTTTTCTTCTTCCTTACTAGGCCGTATTTAAAATATTTTGATGAGATTTCAAACGGAATTCATCATTTGGCGAACGGAGATTTTACAAATGAAGTGCGCGTTTTATCAAATGATGAGTTTGGATATATTGCAAGCGAAATTAATGTAGCGAGTGAGAAATTAAAGGAAGCGGTGGAACGAGGAGACTTCGCAGAAAGTAGTAAGGACCAGCTTATTGTTAACCTAGCTCACGATTTAAGAACTCCATTAACATCCGTGTTAGGATATTTAGATTTAATTCTTAAAGATGAAAATTTAACGAAGGAACAAATTAAACATTTCTCCACAATTGCATATACGAAATCGCAAAGGCTCGAAAGTTTAATTGATGAGTTATTTGAAATTACACGTATGAATTATGGCATGCTAAAGCTGGATAAAAAGCCGATTGATATAAGTGAGCTACTTATACAGTTAGATGAGGAATTGTATCCGTTATTAGAAAAACATCATTTAGAAGCTAGATTGAATGTTGATCCTCATTTGCCGATTAACGGTGATGGAAAATTGTTAGCTAGAGTATTTGAAAACTTGTTAACAAATGCTGTTCGTTACGGATATGATGGGCAATTTGTTGATTTGAATGGGTATATCGATAATGGAGAAGTTGTCGTACAAGTTATAAATTATGGAGATAGCATTCCAGAAGAAGATTTACCGTATCTTTTTGATATGTTTTATACAGGTGATAAATCGAGAACTGAGAATCGTGGCGGGACAGGCCTTGGACTATTTATTGCGAAAAATATTGTTGAACAGCATAACGGTACGATTTCTGCTGAAAGTAATGTAGTTAGAACAATGTTTGAAGTGCGATTGCCAAAAGACGAGAACGTAACAATTTAATAAAAATTTAAACTTTACCCCACTTTTTATTTTAATAGTTTTTTCTATTCTAGACGTAAGTTACGTTAAGGAGGAACTAGAAATGAAAAAGTGGGTATTTATTTCTTTTTTTATCGCATGCACAATCTGTGTAGGCGTTTATATATCACCGTTATTTCAAGAAGAAGTTGATGTGAAAATCGGCGGGGAAAATAGTGCAGTAAAGAATGAAAATATGAAAAAGATAGAGGTTACAAAAGAAGAAATTTATAAAGGGGATCTATTATTAGTTAACAAAGACTACCCAGTGAAAAAAGATAGTATTAGGTCTGACATTATAAATGTAAATCACAGTAGTGAATTAGTGAGAGGCTACGTAATATTTGATAGAAATCTTCGTTTATCAAAGGATGTTGTAAAAAAGTTTTTGAACGTTGTCGATGCGGCTGGAAAAGATGGTGTACAACATTTCTTAATGAATAGCGGGTATAGAGATTTTAAAGAACAAAGTAAATTATATAAAGACATGGGATCTGATTATGCACTCCCGGCAGGATATAGTGAACATAATTTAGGGTTATCACTGGACGTTGGATCAACGCAAAAGAAAATGGAAAAAGCGCCTGAAGGAAAATGGATTGAAGAGAACGTATGGAAGCACGGCTTTGTTTTACGTTATCCGAAAAATAAAAGCAATATAACAGGCATTCAATATGAGCCGTGGCACATTCGTTATGTCGGCTTACCTCATAGTGCGATTATGCAAAAAAAGAAAATGACATTAGAGGAATACTTAGACTTCTTGAAAGAGAAAAAAGAAATCACAACCGATGTGGAAGGTAAGAAATATACGGTGTCTTATTATAAAGTATCCGGGAACAGGACAGTGAATGTTCCCGCGAATAAGCAGTATGAAGTTTCGGGGAATAATATGGATGGGGTTATTGTGACGGTTCAGGAATAGAGAAAAAGTTATCTGAAGTAGATAGCTTTTTTTCATGATTGGCCGCCTATCAAGCTAGCGAAATAAATCAATGGATACGAAATATAATTGTTTTTAAACTAGCAAGTAAAAGTAGGAGTGCTAAAAAAGCTTATTAAAGTGCGATTTTTTTATTAGGTACTTGTCTATGCTTTATCGTTGTTTTATACACAATATCGGATTATAAAAAATGGTACCTTCTTATATCGATGAGATTTAAGACCATTCTTTTTAAGCAGTTGATAAAGGCGATTACTTGAAATAGGAACGAAAAGGAATTATTAATTATATAAATTGCTCTATATTTGCACCGAATGAATTAGTTATGAGATTTATTTTAAATGTCATTAAATAATTGTTTTATACAAATTGATAGTAACAAATATTGATGATTATTAATAGACTAGTTAAATTTTTCTTAATATTTTATTATTTAAAATGCGAGATAATAAAAGTGTATTTTTATTGTTTTCTGCTGTTATATATTTAGGAGGGAGAATGGTAGATGAAAAAGAAATTTATCACGGGGATGATTTCTGCTGCATTATTGCTGAGCTTTACTTTACCATCAATTGCTGATGCAAGTATTGAAACGGAAGAAGATGGTATTGTAACGGAGTATATCCCTGAAATCAATCTAGGCATTGATTTATCAAAGGTTGATACTTCTGACTTCGATTTTGAAAATTTCGAAAAAGAGTATGGGTTTTTAGTAAATGACCCTGTTTTTTTACAACTAGAGGAGGAAGTAAGTAAACTAAGGGTTGAATCTGTTGTTGAAAAAAATCCTTTTACTGGCGAATTGGTTGTTAAGCAGGAGATATTGCCTGCTATTGTTCTTGGTGCATTAAGAGTATTAGTTTCAAAAGTAGGTAGAACTGCTGCGGATAAAGCCTGGGCGGTTGCGCGTCCATATGTACAAAAGGCACTCAATTCTCCGAAGCAATATATTTTAGAAGCAGCTAAGGGTGGAATGATAATACAAGTACGTTCTAAAGCTACTGGTAACCGAGTTTTTGCCATAGATTATCATTATATTGATGGAAAAGGTCCTATCTTACATTATCATAGTCCTCCTAATGTTGGTGCACATAAATATTTTAGATAATGTCTAAGGAGCTTATATCTATGAAAAAATATAACTTTGAAGATTCGATTCATATGCATTTATTTTATTACAGGGATATAGAAGAGGTTTTTACATATGAGGCTATAGCTTATAAAGTATGTAATGAAAATTTATGGGTAGTGTATTTTGATATTTCTTACTATGAGGATTTATCAAATCATCAATTTTCTCAGTATCCATTCTATGATAAGTATGGATATGAAATTCTCCATGTTCGTACAAAAGATCTAGATGAGTGTGAAGGAAATAAATTATTTACTGATTGGTTAATTAATAATTCAATTGTTTAGTTCTAGCCAGCTATTGGTGGGCAGTAAGGGTTCCACCTCAAAAGTTGGTGAAGGCTAATCCACACTGAGTAAAGTTTCATTTTATAAATCTATCTATCACCAAAAGGCCTAGCAATTTAAGTGCTTTTTGGTTTTTTATTTATGATAGAGAAATGTCTTGAAAAATCAGAGGCACAATGTACTAAAAATATCTTAACATATAAAATTTACGAAATGATAATTGTATCTATTATTGGGAATTAAACATTATAACGTTATATTTACTTCTCCCTTTTTTTGTGTTACGCTAAAAGTGTGAAAGAGATATAAAAATGAAATTTTAATGTAAGCGTATTCTTATGGCTTCTTATAGAAAAGGGTGAAGTACAATGACAGAACGATTCGTACTACGTAACGTGAAACGTGTGAACGGGGAAGAAATTGACATTGTAATTGAAAATAATAAAATCGCACAGGTAACGAAAGCTGGTGCTGGCGAGGGTGGAAAGGTTCTTGATTACTCAGGTACTTACGTATCGAGTGGCTGGATTGATTTGCACGTTCATGCTTTTCCAGAGTTTGATCCGTATGGCGATGAGGTGGACGAAATTGGCGTTAAGCAAGGGGTAACGACAATTGTTGATGCGGGTAGCTGCGGAGCTGATCGTATTGCAGATTTAGTAAAAAGTAGGGAGCAGGCGAAAACGAATTTATTTGCCTTTTTAAATATTTCTCGCATCGGTTTGAAACGAATTGATGAATTATCCAATATGGAATGGATCGATAAAGAGAAAGTAATAGAAGCAGTAGAAAAGTATAAAGATGTAATCGTTGGGTTAAAGGCGAGAATGAGTAAAAGTGTCGTTTGTGATAGCGGAATTGAACCGCTTCATATAGCGCGTGATTTATCCCGTGAAACATCATTACCGATTATGGTACATATCGGTTCAGCGCCTCCTCGCATTGAGGAAGTTGTACCTCTTTTAGAAAAAGATGATGTGATTACACATTACTTAAACGGGAAAGAAAATAATTTATTTGATGAAGAAGGCAAACCGCTACCTGTGTTACTAGATGCAGTGAATCGCGGCGTACATTTAGATGTTGGTCACGGTAATGCTAGTTTTTCTTTTAAAGTAGCAGAGGCGGCGAAGCGTCACGATATCATCTTTAATACGATTAGTACAGATATTTACCGGAAGAATCGCGTTCACGGTCCCGTGTATAGTATGGCTCACGTTCTTTCGAAATTCCTTTACTTAGGTTATCCGCTAGAAGAAGTAATTGATGCGGTGACGAAAAATGCAGCAGAGTGGCTTAAGAAACCAGAGCTTGGCCGTATTCAAGAAGGCGATATTGCAAACTTAACTTTATTTACGGTGAAAGATGAGAAGATTACGTTAATTGATTCAGAAGGGGATCAGCGCATCGCTGAAAGAAGAATTGATACGAAAGGGGTTGTAATCAATGGGTCATTCATTGAATGCTAAGTATGGATTAAAAAGAGTGATTAATGCGAGCGGTAGAATGAGTATTTTAGGTGTATCCGCTCCGACAGATACAGTTATGGATGCAATGAAACATGGGGGACAAAATTATGTGGAAATTGCTGATTTAGTAGATAAAGCAGGAGATCATATTGCGAGAATTCTAGATTCAGAGGCAGCGGTCGTTGTGAATTCAGCATCGAGCGGAATTGCGCTTTCTATCGCAGCAATCGTGACGGAAGGAAATCGCCGTAAAAGTGAAAGACTTCATCAAGAGGTCATCGCGAAAAACGAAGTGATTATGTTAAAAGGTCATAACGTTCAATACGGTGCTCCTGTTGAAACGATGATTTATTTAGGCGGAGGAAAACTTGTAGAAGTTGGCTACGCAAATGAAGGGAAAGCAGAGCATATTGAAGATGCGATTGGTGAAAATACAGCGGCGATTCTTTATGTGAAATCCCATCATGCAGTACAAAAAAATATGATTTCTGTTGAAGAAGCATGGGAAGTTGCGCAGCGAAATAACATCCCTCTTATCGTTGATGCGGCAGCTGAAGAAGATATTCAAAAATATGTGAAGTATTCAGACCTTGCCATTTATAGCGGTTCAAAAGCAATTGAAGGACCTACTTCTGGTATTGTTGGCGGGAAACGAAAATATATTGAGTGGCTGAAAGTGCAATTACATTGCATTGGAAGAAGTATGAAAGTTGGGAAAGAAACAACTTTTGGTTTACTGCAAGCACTTGATGAGTACGGAGTAAAAGAAGATAAGAGCGAGCAAGAAAAAGAGTTATTACAAGTACTTATGCCGCTAAAAGAATTAAACGGTGTAAATGTAACGATCGTTCAAGATGAAGCGGGAAGAGCAATCTTTAGAGCTCGTATTCATATTGACGAGAAAGAATTAAAAAAATCAGCAAAAGACGTTGTGACAGCATTACGCGAAGGGGAAATTGCCATTTATACACGTGATTACGGAGTAAGACAAGGATTCTTTGATATTGATCCACGTCCACTTTTAGGTGATGACATACATGTGATTGAAGAAAAATTGAGAGAAATTGTAGGGGGAAACTAAAATGACAAACATTCAAAAACGTTTTTATAAAGGCCGCGTAGCATTAAATGTATTAGCGAACAATATCGAAAACGCGAAAGATATTTTTGAAGCAGCAGAAGGTTATGTAGTAGTGGGAGTGTTATCAAAAGACTATCCAAAAGTAGAAGAAGCAGTTACAGCGATGAAAGCATACGGAAAAGAAATTGAGGATGCTGTATCGATCGGACTAGGAGCAGGAGATAATCGACAAGCGGCAGTTGTAGCTGAAATTGCGAAACATTATCCAGGTAGCCATATTAACCAAGTGTTCCCTTCAGTTGGAGCGACACGTGCAAATCTTGGTGGAAAAGATAGCTGGATTAATAGTTTAGTATCGCCAACAGGAAAAGTAGGGTACGTAAATATTTCTACTGGTCCAATTAGTGCAGCTGGAGAAGAAAAAGCAATCGTTCCAATTAAAACAGCGATTGCACTTGTACGTGATATGGGTGGAAATTCATTGAAATACTTCCCAATGAAAGGGCTAGCTCATGAAGAAGAATATCGCGCAGTTGCGAAGGCTTGTGGGGAAGAAGGATTCGCATTAGAGCCAACAGGCGGAATTGATAAAGAAAACTTTGAAACAATTGTACGTATTGCGCTTGAAGCAAATGTAGAGCAAGTGATCCCGCACGTGTATTCTTCTATTATTGATAAAGAAACTGGTAATACGAAAACAGAAGATGTTCGCGAATTATTAGCAGTCGTGAAGAAGTTAGTTGATCAATATGCGTAAGAAAATCGCAGCATTCGGTGAAGTAATGATGCGCCTGCAAGTACCAGGATATGAGTTGTTGTCGCAAGCTAACACATTACATTACTCATTTTCTGGTACAGGTGTGAACGTTGCGGCAGCACTTTCTCATCTCGGTCACGAAGGCTTTCTTATTTCGACTTTACCGGAAAATTCGGTTGGAGATGCTGCGGTATCACACATTCAGAAATTAGGTATTCGTCCTTCATTTATTTCAAGAGGCGGTAAATATGTCGGCATGTACTTTTTAGAAAATGGATTTGGGGCACGTGCGAGCCGCGTTACATATTCAAATCGATTAGAAAGTAGCTTCAATACGGCATGTGAAGACATGTATCAATTTGAAGAAATCGCAAAGGAAATTGATATCGTTCATTTTTGCGGGATTACACTTGCGATGAATGATACGGTGCGTCATCATATGAAATCTTTAGCGAAAGCAGTGAAAGAAAACGGAGGAACTGTCGTCTTTGATTGCAATTATCGTCCGTCACTTTGGGGAGAAGACGGATATGAACAGGCGAGACCGCATTATGAAGAAATGTTAGGGCTAGCTGATATTGTAATGATGAATGAAAAAGATGCGATGTTTATTCTTGGAATGAAAACAGAAGAGACAGAGCGAGAGGCGCAGCTTGTTGATCTTATTCCAAAAGTAGCTGAAACGTATCATATCGCTACAATCGCTGGTACACATCGCTCTATTAATAGCGATAATACACACTCGCTTCGCGGATTTATATGTAAAGATGGTGCGTTCACTTTTGCAAAAACACTTACGTTTTCTGTATATGATAGAATAGGTGCTGGAGATGCTTATACGAGCGGGATTATTCATGGCGAGATAGAAGAGTTTGCACCAGAGAAAGCTGTTTCATTTGCGTCAGCAGCTGGAATGCTTGCACATACAATCGTCGGTGATACGCCAATGTCATCAGAGAAGGATATACTTCGGGCAATGACGGCATCAGTAGGTGATGTAGAAAGGTAGTGGGTGTAACGGTGAACGTAACGAGGAAAAAAGGACCATTATATTTACAAATAAAAAACATTATTCGTGATCGAATATTGCATGGTGTATATGCGATTCATACGAATATTCCTTCCGAACCACAGTTAGAAGAAGAGTTCAAAGTGAGTAAAATTACAGTGCGAAATGCAATTAAAGAACTCGCTCAAGAAGGATATTTGGAAAAGAAAAGCGGTAAAGGAACGAAAGTTATCCGTAATACTTCTGCGACAAAGTTGTCAAAGGGTAAAAAATTTACAGAAGTGTTAGTGGAAGAAGGATATAAAGTACAAAAGAAATTGCTCAAAGCAGAGATCGTTCATAATGAAGAAGGAACGGTGCCATTTCGATTATTCGGTAAGGAAAGTTTTCGCATTGAACGTTTATATACGTTAAATGATGCACCGTACATTCATTATACGCACTATTTCTCAGCACACATGGCAAGTACAGATTTATCGGACTTTGATTTGCAATCGCTTTACGATTTAGTAGAAGACCGAGGTATACATTTAGAAAACTTCAGAGATGAATTCGCTGTTGGACTTGCGCCTAGTTTCGTTGCCGAAGCGTTAGGTGAAAAAGAGGGGACAGCGTTATTAAAACGTATGCGCTATTCTTACGATGAGGTTGGAGAAGTAATTGAATATAGTGAAGGCTACTACAATACAGAAATGCAGCATTATGTAGTGAATTATGACGTATAAAAAAGAGGGGATTTTCCCTCTTTTTTTATCCCGCGTTAACGGACAGTAAAACTCCCACCTCAAAATTCAGTTGGAGCAAAGAAGTTAGGTGGGAGTCGGGCTGTCCATAAACGTCCGATTGGTTCAACTAATAATCAGTGGGGGATGAACAAAACCCCCACTGATTAAAGTTTCACTTTATAAAGTAAGGAGAATGGGAGATGGATATATACTTATTAATCGTCACGTTACTTGCAATTGCGATTGTTATTTTAGGGGTATCATGGTGGAAATGGCATGCATTTATTAGTTTAACAGTTGCGAGTTTATTTTTAGCTATCATGTCTGGATTGAATTTGACGAAAATAGTGACTGCCTATGAAACTGGTGTCGGTAGTGTACTAGGGCATTTAGTTGGTATTTTAGCTCTCGGTACAATTTTAGGAAAAATGATGTCCGATTCAGGGGCCGGCATGCAAGTGGCAGATTTCTTTATTCGATTTTTCGGTGTAAAGAAACTACCTTGGGCTATGTTATTTGCAGGATTTGTTATAGGGATTCCGGTATTTTTTGAAGTGGGAATTGTCATTTTATTACCACTTGTTATTTCCATTCGAAAAACGACGAAGCAAAATATATTATTAATTGCGTTACCTGTCATTGCTGGATTATCTATTGTTCACGGGCTCGTGCCACCACATCCAGGAGCGATGACAGCAATCGGTATTTATAACGCGAACTTAGGAAAGGTACTATTATATTCATTACTTATCGCGTTACCAACAGCCATTATCGCGGGACCGATATTTGCAAAGTGGGTACATAAAAGGGTTATACCTGAAAATGAACCAGAGCTTATTCGAGTTACGACTGTCTCAACTGATTTACCGAGTCGGAAAGTTTCATTCTTTATTATTTTACTCCCAGTTGTATTGATGATTTTATCGGTCGTTGCACCTTATATTTCATTACCAAAAAAGATGACTGAATTTTTTGTGTTTATTGGAAGTCCAGTAATTGCTTTACTTATTTCATGTTTCGCAGCATTTTATTTACTTGGAATAAGACAAGGAATTAATAAAAAGATGATTAAAAAATTAACAGACGAAAGTTTATTACCGGTCGGTTCCATTATTTTAATTATCGGTGCAGGCGGTGGATTTAAACAAATATTAATTGAAAGCGGCGTTGGAACAGCGATCGCGCAAATGGCAGAACATATATCGTTATCACCAATCGTATTAGCTTTTATGGTAGCTGGATTAATTCGAATTGCAACAGGTTCAGCGACAGTAGCATTAACGACAGCAGCAGGGATTGTTTCACCAGTTATTCAGCACATGTCTGGTGTGAATTTAGAGTTGCTTGTTATTGCAACCGGAGCAGGCTCATTAATGTTTTCTCACGTAAATGATGCAGGATTCTGGCTTGTAAAAGAGTATTTAGGTTTGACGGTGAAGGAAACGTTTAAAACGTGGACGGTACTGGAGACATTGTTATCATTTATTGCATTTGGTTTTGCGCTTTTATTGAATATGTTTCTTTAGGAGAGGAGATCAGATTTAAACGAACAAAACCTAGAGGAAATGTAATTTCTCTCTAGGTTTTATTCGTTTTTTTGCTTTCTATTACGTAATGGAACGGACATACTGATTTTCTCCATCGTCTTTGACAAAGACTCCTAGCTCATTCAAATCTTTGCGTAAATGCTTCTTTTTCTTCGAATTTCCGTCTCGGATAGCATTTCGTCTTTCATACAAAATGGTATTTACATTTTTACTAAATCGCTCATCCTCTAATTTCCATAGACTATAGTCTTGCTTATAAGGATCTTGTTCCACCCACGGAAAGCCGTGCAGCAAGAAAATATCTTTAATTTTATGTGGATTTATATCAGATTTTTCACGTAACCATTCGCGTTCTTCTTGATCAATGATTACCACTTGGCCTGTATCTACAAAAACGGCTTTTACATTTGAACTGGTAATTTGCTTCTTTTGATCGTCCTTATTTACATGAATGCTTTCCGAAGTAATGTTCATTTTTAAAGCTTCACTATAAATAATTAAAGAAAATAAAATTCCTGCAA
>NZ_JAKUFR010000123.1:0-11442 GCF_022663555.1 Bacillus cereus group sp. BfR-BA-01381 | reverse complement strand
ATATTTTTTTATAAATATCCTCTTTGGAAGAAAAATAATGATAAAAAGTTCCTACTGAAACATTTGCTTTTTTACAAATATCTTCAATTGTTATATTCTCAATTTTTTTTTCTTTCGTTAAATTTAAAAACACATGAAATATATTGTTCTGTGTTAGTAGTGCTTGTTGTTTTCTTTTGGTCAAATTTTTTTTACACAAAGTTTATTCCTCCTTGATTATATATTAACTGATATCTTAGAAATGAAAAAGTGGTTTGAAAATATAGTTGATTGTTATATAATCTTCATTAAACCGAATATGATTCGGTGAATTATATTCGGTGTAATGAAGATGGTTTTTTGAGGGGAGATGTTATATATGAAAACCACTTATGAATCAATCGTTATGATTCCTACGAATAAGCGAATAGAAAAAAAGAACTTAGAAAATCCATTTGAACCATTTGTATGGTATAAAGAAATGCGGGAAAAAGAACCTATCTGTTTTAATCATCAGGCTGATATGTGGAATGTTTTTTTGTATGATGATGTGAAAATAGTTTTAGAGGATAAAGAGCATTTTTCTAATATTATGTCCGAGAAGAAAAAAACTCCATTTTCAAAAAGTGTTATTGGGATAAAGCCACCGAAATATAAGCGAGTTCGGTCTATTGTAAATCGGTCTTTTACTCCTAAAGCAATAGAGGTATGGGAGCCGAGAATCCAGAAAATCACAGAAGATATACTTAATCCATTATCCAATCGTAAAACTTTTGATATTATACAGGAATTATTTTATCCTTTACCAATTATAGTAATTGCTGAAATGTTAGGTGTTTCTATTAATGATATGGACAGATTCAAGGAATGGTCTGACATTATAATAAGTTCACCCAGTCACAATAATCCGGATTATTTAACAGAATTTTTTCAGAGACGTTTACAAGCAGAAAATGAATTAGAGGGACTTTTTGAAGAAATGTTAAAAATCAAGCGAGAAAAGTCAAAAGATAATTCCGATGATGTTATCTCTTTATTAGTTCAAAGTGAAGCAGACAATAAAATTTCAGGTGAGGAAATAGTATCATTTTACAAACTACTATTAGTAGCAGGAAATGAAACTACAACTAACTTGCTTGGTAATTTATTATATTGTTTAATAGAATATCCAGATGTTTATAAGCAAATACAACAGGATATATCTCTTATTCCAAAAGTAATTGAGGAAGTATTACGTTATCGTTCACCAGCTCAAAGAATTGTACGGAGAGTAAAAAAAGGAATGCAATTAAATGGCCAAACTTTAAAAGTAGGCCAAACAGTCACAGCTTGGATTGGATCAGCTAATCGTGACTCTCATTATTTCAATGATGCTGATAGTTTCAACATACATCGTCCGCGAAACCCTCATCTTGGGTTTGGTTATGGAACCAACTTTTGCTTAGGTGCTAGACTAGCTAGGTTAGAAGCTACAATTGTATTGACGGAAATAATAAAAAAATATAAATCATTTTCGTTTATTGACCAAAATCTTCCCATTCCTATCTCAAATAGTAGTTCTGTATATGGATTGAAATCTTTCCCAGTGAAAAGTGAAATTATTCATATAAAATAAATATTTTGGCCCTAGTGCAGGTACACTAGGGCCGATTCTATATATAAATAAGATTCATCATGCTGAGTTTTTTAAGTAGCGTCTCTTTTTACATGTAATTTGTTTGTTCTTCTCCTTTTCAAAAGGGATGTGCAAACATATCTAATGGGGAATGAACTATCTTGAAATGGATCAATGTGGAATTTAAATGTACAACATGAAATGGAAATTCGTAGAGCTTGTTGTTTTCTTTGTGGCGGATTTTTTATACAACATTTATCCCGCTTTAATGGGCAGTAAGACCCCCACCTCAAAATTTAGCGAAAGCAAAGAAGTTAGGTGGGGGATCAACTGCCCATAAAAGCCCGATTGGTTCAACTAATAATCAGTGGGGGATGAAGAAAAACCCCACTGATTAAAGTTTCACTTTATCCAATTGGTGAGGGCTGATTATATATGAATTGATATCTTAAAAGCGGAAAATTAGTTTGAATATTTTGTTTTTTGGTGTATAATCCTCAATACGCCGAATATTATTCGGTGAATTGTATTCGGTGTGAAAATATTTTTAGAGGGGAGATTGTTATATATGAAAACACCTTACCAATCAATTGATATGATTCCTACAAGTAAGCTGATAGGAAAAAAGGCGTTAGAAGATCCTTATAAACCATTTGCATGGTATAAAGAGATGCGGGAAAAAGAGCCCATTTGTTTTAACCATCAGGCTGATATGTGGAATGTTTTTTTGTATGAAGATGTAAAAACTGTTTTAGAGGATAAAGAGCATTTTTCTAATATTATGCCCGAGAAGAAAAAGTCTCCATTTCCACAAAGTATTCTTGGGATGGATCCGCCAAAACATACGCAAATTCGCTCTATTGTAAATCGGTCTTTCACTCCTAAATCATTAAGAGAATGGGAGCCGAGAATCCAGCAAATCACAAACGATATACTTAATCAATTATCCAATCGTAAAACTTTTGATATTGTAAGGGAGTTATTTTATCCTTTACCAGTTATAGTAATTGCTGAAATGTTAGGGGTTTCTGCTAAGGATATGGAAAGGTTTAAGAAATGGTCTGACATTATCGTAAGTTCACCGAGTCATGATGATCCGGATTATTTGGCAGAATTTTTTCATACACGTTTACAAGCAGAAAATGAATTAGGAGATTTTTTTGAAGAAATCATACAACTCAATCGAGAAAAATCCCAAAAAGATGCAAACGACATTATTTCTTTATTAGTTCAAAGTGAAGCGGAAAAAAGCATTTCAGGTAAAGAATTAGTATCGTTTTGTAAACTACTATTAGTAGCGGGAAATGAAACAACGACCAATTTACTTGGAAACGCATTATATTGTTTTATAGAATATCCAAATGTTTATGAGCAATTACAACAGGATATATCTCTTATTCCAAAAGCAATTGAAGAAGTATTGCGGTATCGTTCACCGGTTCAAAGAATTACACGAAGAGTAAAAAAAGAGATTCAATTAAAGGACCAAACTTTACAAGTAGATCAAATCATCTCAGCTTGGGTAGGATCAGCTAATCGTGACTCGCATCAATTCACAGATGGTGATAGTTTCAACATCTATCGTGGACGAAACCCTCATCTAACATTTGGGCATGGTATTCACTTTTGCTTAGGCGCGCCTCTAGCTAGATTAGAAGCTAAAATTGTATTGACAGAATTAATAAAAAGATATAAATCATTTTCGTTTATTGACGAGAATCTTCCCACTCCTATATCGAATAGTAGTACTATATATGGATTAAGTTCTTTCCCTGTGAAAAGTGAACTACTCCATATAAAATAAGCATTTTGGCTCTGGTTTAAGTGCCAGGGCCAATTTTATTCATAAATTAGAGCTATCAAGCTAAAATTAAAAATCATTTTATAAAAAGTATTATATTTAGGAAAAAGAATTCCATATTATTATGGATTTAGGCATACTAAAAGAAAAAAGACTATGCGGTCTAAACTATTATAATTTTAAGCATTACTTGGGAGCTAAATATAGGAGGATACTTGAATTGAGCAATTTTACACGTTTACGCACGCAAAACATAATAAAAGATGCGTTCATGGAGTTATTAAAAGAAAAAACATTTTCATCCATCACAATTAATCATATTTGTGAAAAAGCAATGATTCATAGAAGCACATTTTACCGGCATTACGAAGATAAATATGAGCTATTTAGTGATGCTTCAAATTCCATCGCAATTAGCCTCTTTGAACAAACAAAGCAAGGTATGGATTTAGAACGTACATTATTTGAAGAAATAATTGAATACATCGATGTTAATCGTACATTGTTTTTTAATATTACCAGTAAAAATAATAGCCTTGAGTTATACGAAAAATTGATCCAGTATGGTTCGAAAGATTTATATGAAACTTCAATGAAATATAATGACCCACTTTCCAAACGGATCCAAAACTCTGAATATCCAATGGTACTATGCGATTTCTACTGTAGTGGTTTTTTTGAGATTATAAAGAAATGGATAGGGAATGAATATCCATTTTCAAAAGAAGAATTAATTAGGATTTCTAAGAATTTCTAAATAAATGAACCAATTCAAAATATATGTCTCACTTTGAGACATATATTATTTTTTGCTCATCGAATTCCTCCAAAACCTATGATAGATTAATGAACATAGCAAAGGAGACCTGCTTTCATATTAAAAAAATGAATTGCAATCTCATGCTCAATGAATAAATATACAACAGTTGAATTGTTTAAAGGAGGATTTTTGATGAAAGCTGCAGTGTGGTATGGTGAAAGAGATATTCGTATTGAGGAAAGAGAAGCGAAAGAATTACAACCGAATGACGTAAAAGTTAAAGTGGCATGGGCTGGTATTTGTGGTTCTGATTTGCATGCATACTTGCATCCAGATTCAGTACCAATGAATAAGAAGACGGTACTCGGACATGAATTTTCTGGTGAAATTGCAGAGGTCGGCTCTCATGTAACAAAATTTAAAAAAGGTGACAGAGTATGTATCTATCCAACGATGCTTAAAGACCCTTCAAATGCTGAAACTGAACGTTTCACTACTTTAGACGCAGTTGGTGCACAAATCGACGGAGGGTTCGCTGAATACGTGATACTTCCACAAAAAACGCTTTTCAAAATTCCAGATCATTTAAAACTAGAATTAGCAGCCATGGTTGAACCAGCAGCTGTATCTTTCCAGTCCATTAAGGATTCAAATGTAAAAGAAGGGGATACCGTCGTTGTCTATGGAGCGGGTCCTATTGGATTATTTGCTGTTTTAGGTGCAAAAGCTGCAGGTGCTTCTAATATTATTGTTATCGATTTGTTAGATAGTCGACTCGATAAAGCAACTGAAATGGGTGCAACACATGTCTTTAATGCTAAAGATGTGAATCCTGTTGAAGCAATTCGTAAATTATTCCCAGATGGAGCAGATGTGACAGTTGAAGCTGCAGGTGTTGAGTCAACATTTAATCAAGCCATACAATCAACTAAAGTTCGTGGCACAATGATGGTTATCGGCTTCCATACACAAGATATCCAGCTTAATGTTCCTGCTGCACTAATTTTTAGTGGTGTAAAATTAATGGGGTCTGTAGGATACAGTAATGAAACTTACAATGAGGTTATTGAATTACTTGCTAATGGAAGATTACCCGCGCAATCAATTATTACAAGTAAAATTGATATAGATAATATTGCTGAACAAGGCTTTGAAGCGTTAATTCATGATAAATCGCAATCAAAAATTTTAGTTAAATTAAGTGGCGCACATTAATCTTATTGTAGATAAATGAATTTGCGGAGATGAAAAATTTGTAAAGTGGTTAAGAATATTAGAATTGGGGGAATATGGGTATGAATATTGGAATTATTGGCGCTGGCTTTATTGGGTCAACTTTGGCGAAACAGCTTGTCACTTTGGGTCATCAGGTTAACATCTCAAATTCACGCGGACCAGACACTTTGGCGGAGGTCGCAACTCTTACTGGAGCGAGTCCGGTGACGAATGAAGAAGCGGTGCGTGGAGCCGATCTTATTATTCTGGCGATCCCTTTCGGCAAAATTGCGTCACTTCCTCGCGGATTGTTCGATCTTCGACAAGCCAAAGCCTTTATCATTGATACCAACAATTATACTGTACATCGGGATGGCAGAATTGAACAACTCCTTGATGGCAGCATAAAAACGGAAAGCCGTTGGGTGGAGCAGCAAATCGGTGCCCCAGTCGTCAGAGCGTTCAGCAACATCGTAGCTCAGCGTATTATTGATCTGGCGAAACCGGAAGGCGCTGAGGATCGGATTGCACTACCGGTTTTTGCAGACGATCCTGCGGCCAAAGCGGTTGTGATGAAGCTTGTCAACTCACTCGGTTTTGATCCTGTCGATGGCGGTTCCATTGACGATTCATGGCGTGTTCAACTTGGCACCCCTGCGTCTGGAACGCCTGATTTTATCGAGAAGGATTTGAACGCTGTGGCATTGAAGAAGGCACTTTCAGAAGCTACTGTTGAGCAAAATACGAATTACCGCACCTCGGCTCTTGAAAGCCTGCAATCATAACATGGGATTGATATTCCCATGAAAATTCCTCTACCTGCATAGGAGGGCACTGAAAATTCCAATAAAGATGATTAGCGAGTCCATGAACGAATTTCATTCATGGACTCGCTTTTTTATGTCCGTTCCAGGCTAACGCTTTTTGCGGGTATGGTTTCAGTCTATAGCTATCAACTTAAGGAGACTAAAAAATATTGTTTGAAAACTTTTTATATAATTCATCCATTTTATACTCTTTCGCGTATAGTAAGTAGTCTTTGTTTTTAACTAATTTATACTAAAAAGACTACGGAAAAAACTTTATTGTTACTTCACAGAAGCAAAGTATCTAAACAAACATGGTAAAGGCTTTTTGCATGTTATTTTGGTTTATCTAAAAATTTATTTCATAGTGCATGATCTATTTTAATCAATTGTCATGTAAATATGTCCTCCAATGACAAGGTTAAATCCATTTATTTCGTCATCGTAGCTTCGTTATCTTGCGGTTACATTCCAAAATGCGTACAATAGCGTGCCTTCAAGGTTATACTGATGCTGGAGGTGATGCAAAGTGACATACGATTGGGAAATGAATTCGAAACAAACTAATTAACAATTAGATTCTTACAAGTGAATTCCATCAGTATACCAATTGGTTTATAAACAAATGCGGAAGTATCTTTCGGAAGATGAGCTTTTCATTAGCTAGAAGATTTTTAAACATCTAGTCTTCATTTTGAAACTAGAATCGATTTTATATTAGGTTTCGAATTTTTATGTGGTACAGATATTAGTTGAAAGATAGGAGTTGCCGGCTCTGACTTATATCGTAAAGTTGATCATTTAAAAAGATGGATTTAACGGGGGGATATTATGAAAGATAGCAAACATTTTAATTTTCACAAGCTTTGGCTAGGACAGTCTATAAGTTTATTAGGTACTCAGTTTACAATAGTAGCTTTGCCACTTTTTGCATTAGAGGTGTTACAAACAAGTGAAGCAAATGCTGCTATACTTCGTGGGGTTATATTCGTCCCTTATCTAATTTTCGGGTTAGTAGCCGGTGCTTTAATAGACATTTTCCATAGGAAAAATGTCTTGCTAATTTGTAGTATATGTCAAGGAATATTGTTTTTATCAGTATTCATACTGACTGTAACAAATATAATAACGTTCCCTTTACTGGTATTTATCATGTTTTTAAATGGAATATTCACCACGTTTTACAACATTGCCATTCCTTCTTTCTTACCGGAAATAGTAACAGATAAAGACAACTTAAAAAAAGCTAATGCTCAACTAGCACTTTCGGAGTCTCTTTCTATAGTAATTGGTCCTATGCTAGCTGGAATCGTCATTACTCTAGTCGGATTAACAGGATCGTTTACTGTTGACGCAGTAACGTATTTTGTTTGTTTTATGTTTGTATTATATATTTCAAAGTTTAAACCGCATACAGAGGGTTCTTTAAAAGACGTAAATATAAAATCCATATACGAAAACATATATGAGGGTTTGATATATTTCAAAAAACACCCTGTATTAGAGCCAATTGTGACATGTGGTGCTGTTTACGGTTTTTTTAAATACATATTAAATAGTATTTTAGTAATATTCCTTTATAAGGTAATGGGTCTATCTGAAATTGAAATAGGGTTTGTTGTAGGTTCAGCAGCGGCCGGATTTTTAATAGGTAATACGGTTCTCATGAAAAAAAGTCAACAAATTAATAATACAAAAATGCTTATTTATAGCGCTACTGTATCAGTTACCGGTTTGGCTTTTATACCGATAATGGGATATATGGGAACAGTTTACGGTATAGTAGCCGCAAGTATCATACATGGTATGGGAGAAGGTGTATTTGGCCCTTACGCTGCAACTATACGACAACTTGCCTCACCAAATCACATGCTGGGCCGAGTAAATGCTGTACAGCGCACGCTTAATTGGGGAGCTTGGGCATTGGGAAGTTTTACTAGTGCATTTTTAATTTCTATATTCGGGCTTCAAACTACGTTATTTATAGGAGGTTTCGGAACAACATTGTGTTTAGTGGCGTTGTTAAGACGAGGCGTATCAAAAGGAACTGACATTGAATATACGAGTTCATTTGAGAGGGGATGATTATGATGTATAAGGTATTAAAAGGAAATGACATAGAAAATAAACCACACATTTTATTTATAGGGGGATGGACAAAACCTATACAAGATGCATTAGATAGTGGGTATACTGTTTCGTATATAGGATCTTACGCTAAACACATATATTTTGATGGAGTTATCTTAGAAAAATGTTTCTATAAAAAAGAAATAGACACAACAAACATACCCTTGTCTATATACTATGCTGAAGAATTATGCAAAGAGCGACCTTTTCATGTGGTTGTGTCTTTTAACGAAACAGCATTAGATACGGCTTGCATAATTGCAAAGATTTTTAATGTTAAAGGACCTTCTTACAATGCTAATATGATAACTCGCAATAAAGACATGATGCGTGAAATGCTAGCAAGTAAAGACTTTTCAATAGATTCGATAGTTTGTAATAACACTGAAGATATTAATGAATTTTTGAATAAAAAAGATAGTGTTATAATAAAGCCGCCGATTGGGGCAGGGGGTAAAGGAGTATATAAGCTAGACTCGAGAGATGACGTAGGGGTGTTTATTGAAGAAAATGGTATTCAACTACCTGTTTTAGTGGAAGAGTATATTGAAGGGGATGTAGTTTATACGGTTGAAACCGTTTCTTATAACAAAAAACATTCTATACTTGCTATATCAGCTGAAGTATGTAAAGAAGATACATTTATAATAAACTATACGATTATGCCGGCACCTATAGATGAATCTCAAAAACAATTCATTATGGAGAAAGTAATGTTATTTTTGGACGATATGCAAATGGAAAATGGCATTACTCATACAGAAATAAAGATAGACAAACACAATAAACCAATAATTATAGAGTCTCAAGTTAGAATAGGTGGTGGCAACATCTGGAAGATGGTGGAACTAACAACTGGCATATCTCAATTTGGATACTATTATGATACGCTAGCTACTGAGACTATAGATGAATTTAGATGTCTACCTTCAAAATGTCAAGCTATGTCTTTAAGCTTGATTCCAAAACCAGGTTGCTTAAAAGAAATCAAGTATAAAGGATTAACTAACATATCCGAGGTCGTATTAATTGATCTAGTAGTAAAAGAGGGCGACATCATACCAACTATTGTAGATAGCACGCAACGCAAAGGGTCTATATTATTTACGGCTAATGATATAAAACATATGTACGAAGTTGCAGAGGAAATATGTAACAACATAACGTTTGTTTATAAGGATTTATCAGAATGGAAACCTTCTTTTAAAAAATATATGTAAAAAGAAATGTGGCAGATGACTGGTCTATATAACAAAGGATAATTTAAATCACATGTGTCTATTAACCAAAAACCGGATAAAAGTGTATTAGCTAGAGCTATGTTTTTTGATGAAAATGACGAATTTATATAACGAATCCTTCAAGGTCAATTACAATGAGCCGGTTTATCCTTAGTGGGACAAAAATCGGCTTTTTTGTATGAAAATGTGCTTAGTGTGGTTTTTGTTCGAAATACTGGAGGAATCCCATTGCTATCATGTAAACAAATATATTCTTCCCTCAAATGAAATTTTAGTTTGATAGCGACGAGCTACTGATTGTGGAAAATCTCCAGGCTTCTATTAGTTGATTAGTTGAAGAATTTGTTCCATAGCTCTTAAGGTATTGTAATATAAATAATCAAATCATCCTTCTGCCATTTATTTAAATGGCTCATTCTCTACATCTTATGAATTCCCTGAAAGTACTAAAACTACGCAAAATAAATAACCATCCTATGCAAGAAAGTTGAGGTAGCAAATAGCATATATTTTACTGAAAGGATGTGAATGAACTATGGAACGGCCGAATTGGGGAATTGGAGGATTAGTATTCGTTGGTTGCATGTTTCTTGGCGGAGGAGTGGGATCTATGTTAGGTAATGCCCAAACTGGATGGCTCATAGGAATGGGTGTTGGATTTCTTGGGATGGCTTTAACGAGACTGATCAGAAAGTAATATAACGGGGATTCTTAATATCGTAAGCACTCTATACATTACAGTTAGAACTTTCTCTTTTGTATTGGCCTTTTCTAAATTTTTTTCATACATAGATAGGATTTTCAAGTCGTAGGATGGCACCTTAGGGTGTATTTTTTATGCTTTCTAAAAATGTCTCACTATATAATAGACTTCGTTAGGTTCTGAAAATCTTTTTTGTAATAGAATAGATTCATTACCGTTTCAGACCTTTGTATTCATTCATAACTTAACAGTAAAAGGGGGGATGATGAAAGGTATGGCGTGTAATGATGAATTAATTTGTCAACAGTTTGCAAGAATTATCGGTGGCCAAGAAGGGTTTGCCGGTGGAAAATGTGTAGCAACAATAAATCGGGATGAAATAAGAGCAACAATCTTAGGAAAACGTTTTAGAGTAACAAGTTCCTTCTCATTCGAATCAAGAGATAATAAAACTGGACGGGCATTATGTCTAGGCCGGGTAGCGCTCTTACAAAAAGAAGTCAATGGATTTGTTGCTACTATTATTAAACAAGGAATAATTGTTTCGTCTATACACAATGAGTGGTTATGTGATGATCCAAATTTAATTTACGTTAATATTGAAGACGTTGATGATCCGCTAAGCTTCGCAAGGAAAGTTAGAAGAGCGTTATGTAGTTAACCAATTTTTTTAGTTAAATGAGCAATAGAAAAGGATCTTCAATTGAAAGATCCTTTTCTATTGCTTGTAAGTGATAGATTATGTTAATTAAAATATTTGGGATTATTAATGTTTTTTCAATGGTTTCACTAAATAGATGAAGGTTTTCATGAATTAAGTATACTTGATTAGCAGGCGAGCGTATTTTTTGCACGAATCGATATAATAATCTCCATTTTTATTGTAGTGTCAGTGTCTTAGTAGAAAATAAATATATACGACAAATTTTGACAAAGAAAGGATTGTGTTTTTGTTATGCTATGAAAGTTATTAATTTGTAATGTATATATAGGAGGATTTTTAAATGTCAAAGAAATTATTATTATTTGCACTTATGAGTTTATGTGTAATTGCTTTAAGTGCTTGTAAAGGTAATGAAGAAAAATTAAAGGGCGCACCAGATGAGCAAAAAGTGGATGAAGACAAAAAAGTAGTAGAGGAAGAAAAAGGTAAGCAAGAAGAGCAACAAAAAGTAGAAGAAGAAAAACGTAA
>NZ_JAKUFR010000122.1:0-11537 GCF_022663555.1 Bacillus cereus group sp. BfR-BA-01381 | reverse complement strand
GCGCTAGTAGCGGTAATTTATCTAGGACTGAAATTACCGATTGGTTGGAAAGTATTCTAATAAAGAAAATAAAACCACCTTATAATCTCAAAGACTTGGGAGATAAGGTGGTTTTTTATTTTATGTCGCATCGATATGCAACTCTTCTCCGTTCACTTTTGTAAAACGAAACATATTTTTATTTGATGTAGCGTGACGAACGAAATGGTGCTGTAGTGTACAAATCATCTCTTCGTTATCAAACAAAAGAATATTTACTCCTTCGCATGCTTCATCTTTCGGTAAAAAGGATAAATAATTATGACAATACATGCAATCATATAAAGAGTAATGAAGTGATTGCAATGCCTCTGTTAATAAGGCAAAGACAGAGTCAGGTAATTCCTCAAGCCATTCCGTATAGCTAAGGAGTAATTTTTTACGAATGCGTATCATTTCCCCATTTTGCAAATGGTGCTGTTCGTTGGCGATTTGTAATATATCTTGTTCATAGAAACGAGCTGGTAGCCAGTTGTTGTTATATAAAATTTCAAAGCCATCACCGGCAATATCTTCTAATAAAAATGCTTCCTCATTTTCATCATCAAAGAATACCCATTCATTGTTTATATATTCTACATTACCGACTGTATGAGCGCGAGGCTGGTTATATAAAATATGGTTACGTTGTATCATACGCGATTTCTCCTTTATGAAAAGTAGTTATTTCTGTTATAGACAGTTCATGCGTTCTTTATAACTAGACACATCTACACATAGGTGGGCATACAATAAAACACGTTTTACTGAGTGAAGATGCTATTCCATATGTGGATAGTAGGTTATCGGCAATTTTTTCATTTTTAAATCCGCACTCTTAGGGTGGGGATTACTGCACGTTCAAGAAAAGAAATAAGATGGAAGGATGATTTATATGTGCGGGATTACAGGATGGGTGGATTATAAACGCTCATTAGAAGGAGAACGGGACGTCGTTACGAAGATGGCTGAGACGTTAGCGAAGCGTGGCCCAGATGATAATAAAGTTTGGATTAAAGGAAATGTTGCATTTGGACATAAACGGTTAATCGTTGTTGATCCTGAAGGTGGTAAACAGCCGATGACTTGTTTAAAGGACGAAGCAAATTATGCAATTTGTTATAACGGTGAACTGTATAACACGGAAGATATTCGAAAGGAACTATTAAGAAGAGGATATACGTTCAAAGGTCATTCTGATACGGAAGTACTATTAGCATCGTATATGGAATGGAAAGAAGAATGTGTCGATCATTTAAACGGTATATATGCGTTTGCCGTATGGGATGAAAAGAAAGAACAAGTGTTTATCGCGCGTGATCGATTAGGTGTAAAACCACTATTTTATAAATATGATAGTGGGCGATTACTATTTGGTTCAGAGTTAAAAGCGATATTGGCGCATCCAGATGTGAAGGCGGAAGTGACGTTAGAAGGATTATCCGAAATATTCGGCCTTGGACCATCTAGAACGCCTGGTCACGGTATATATGCTGGTATAAAAGAATTACGTCCAGGTCATGCGATGACATTTTCAAAGAACGGTTTATGTATATGGAGATATTGGAATGTAGAAAGTAAAAAGCACGAAGACTCCTTTGAAGAAACAGTAGAGAAAACACGCTTTTTATTACAAGATGCGATTACAAGGCAGCTCGTTTCTGATGTACCACTGTGTACTTTTCTATCAGGTGGTGTAGATTCGAGCGCGATTACAGCAATTGCTGCGAAAGAATACGAAAGATCAAGAAAAGGGCAATTACACACATATTCGATTGATTACGAAGATAATGACAAATATTTTAAAGCGAATGCATTCCAGCCAAATTCAGATGCACCATTTATTCATTTGATGACGGAGACGTTTCAAACAATTCATCATCGATGCGTCATTTCAAATGAACAATTAGCGCAGTATTTAACAGAAGCTGTACTCGTTCGTGATTTGCCTGGTATGGCAGATATTGATTCGTCATTATTATGGTTTTGTCGTGAAATTAAACAAGATTTTGTCGTCGGTTTATCTGGGGAATGTGCAGATGAAATATTTGGTGGTTATCCGTGGTTTTATAGAGAAGATGATTTACAATCGAGTGCATTTCCGTGGATGCGTTCTACAGAAGCACGTGAACAATTGCTAAAGAAAGAATGGAGAAATAAATTAAATTTACAACAATATGTACAAAGGCGCTATGAAGAGTCCATTCAAGAAGTTCCTATTTTAGAGGGAGAAAGCCCAATTGAAGCAAAGAGACGACAATTATTTTATTTAAATATGGTATGGTTTATGACAACATTATTAGACAGAAAAGACCGTATGAGTATGGGCGCAAGCTTAGAAGTACGCGTTCCATTTGCGGATCACCGACTTGTCGAATATGCGTGGAATATTCCTTGGGAAATGAAAATGTATAAAAATCGCGAAAAAGGTCTATTGCGTAAAGCACTAGAAGGATTACTTCCAAATGACATCTTATATAGAAAGAAGAGCCCGTATCCGAAAACGCATAATCCGCACTATACGAAAGCAGTAACGGTGTGGCTACAAGATTTATTAACGGATAAAGGCTCGATTTTACACGAACTATTTGATAAAGAACAGCTGAGCGGATTAATTGAGTCAGGCGGCAGCGCATTTCAAACACCTTGGTTCGGTCAATTAATGACTGGGCCTCAGCTTTTAGCTCATTTAGCGCAAATTCATGTTTGGTTTAAAGAATACGGGGTAAATATTAAAGAATAGAAGAAAAGCGACTTACTTTATATGTAAGTCGCTTTTTATTAAAAAAATTGTCATCTAAAATTTAAAATTATATTAGAAAAAATACTTATTTAGAATAATTATTTTGACGTACTTATTATTAGTTGTTATAATTGGAAACAAATGTTCTTGAAAAAGATTCTCATTTATAAAATTGAGGTGTTATATAGATGACAAAGAAAAAAATAGGTTTACTCGTAATGGCATATGGAACGCCAGAATCATTAGAGGATGTAGAAGCGTACTACACACATATTCGCCACGGGCGCAAACCTTCTGAAGAAGCACTCCAAGATTTAATTGGGCGCTATAAAGCGATTGGCGGAATTTCACCACTTGCAAAAATTACGAAAGAGCAAGCGCATAAATTAACAGATTCAATGAATAATATATTTACAGAGTATGAATTTAATTGTTACTTAGGATTAAAACATATAGCTCCATTTATAGAAGATGCAGTAGAAGAGATGAAGAGTGATGGGATTGAGCAGGCGATTAGTATTGTATTAGCGCCGCATTATTCTACCTTTAGCATTAAAGCGTATAATGACCGTGCTATTCGTCTTTCCGAAGAAATTGGTGGTCCTGTTATTGAACCGATTGAACAATGGTATGATGAACCGAAATTTATTTCGTATTGGGCAGATCAAATAAAAGAAACATTTACAAAGATTGAAGATAAAGAGAAAGCAGTTGTAATTTTTTCTGCGCATAGTTTACCAGAGAAAATTATTGCGGCGGGTGATCCTTATGTGAAGCAATTGCAGCATACGGCGGATTTAATCGCAGCAGCTGCAAACATTCAAAATTATACAATAGGTTGGCAAAGTGCCGGAAATACACCTGATCCATGGATTGGACCGGATGTGCAAGATTTAACGAGAGATTTATTTGAGGAGCATAGATATGAATCTTTCATATATTGTCCAGTTGGCTTTGTCGCAGAGCATTTAGAAGTTTTATATGACAACGATTACGAGTGTAGAGTTGTAACGGATGAAATCAATGCTGCGTATTTTAGGCCGAATATGCCAAATTCACAATCTATATTTATCGATTGCTTAACTGAAATTGTTTCCAAAAAAATGAAAGAAGTAGTTGACAAAGATTTAGTTTTGAATAATAATTAGATTATAATAATTTTAAATAAATAATAATTACTACGAAAGAAAGAGGAGGATCCCCCTAGATGAATCCAAATAATCGTTTAACAACAAACCAAGGTGCTCCGGTTGGAGACAACCAAAATTCTCGTACAGCTGGTCGACGTGGACCAGTATTATTAGAAGACTATCATTTAGTAGAAAAATTGGCTCACTTTGATCGTGAACGTATTCCAGAGCGTGTTGTGCACGCACGTGGTGCAGGTGCTCATGGTGTATTCGTTACGAAAAATAGCATGAAGCAATATACGAAAGCAGCATTTTTACAAAATGAAGGAACTGAAACGCCTGTATTTGTTCGTTTTTCAACGGTTATTCATGGTCAAGGTTCTCCAGAAACAGCTCGTGATCCACGTGGGTTCGCTGTTAAATTTTATACAGAAGAAGGAAACTATGATATCGTAGGTAATCATTTACCAGTCTTCTTCATTCGTGATGCAATTAAATTCCCTGATATGGTGCATTCTTTAAAACCAGCACCTGATACAAATATTCAAACACCAGATCGTTACTGGGATTTCATGACGTTAAGTCCAGAATCTACACATATGATGACATGGGTATTTTCTGATTACGGTACACCAGCAAGCTATCGCGAAATGGAAGGGTTCGGTGTACATTCATTTAAATGGATTAATGCAGAAGGTAAAATTGTCTACATTAAATATCACTGGAAACCACAGCAAGGTGTACGTAACTTAAGTGCAAAAGAAGTGCAAGAAGTACAAGGAAAAGACTTCAACCATGCAACTCGTGACTTATTCGATGCAATCGAAAAAGGAAATTATCCGAAGTGGGATTTACACGTACAAGTGATGCAACTAGAAGAAACGGATTCTTTAGATTTCGATCCGTTAGATCCAACGAAAGTTTGGCCAGAAGATCGTTTTCCATTAATGGAAGTAGGGACAATGACGTTAAATCGTAACCCGAAAAACTTCTTTGCTGAAGTAGAACAAGTGGCGTTCTCTCCAAGTGCAACAGTAAATGGTATTGAACCATCTGAAGATAAATTATTACAAGGTCGTTTATTCTCTTATCCGGATACACAGCGTTATCGCCTTGGTGCAAACTACTTACAAATTCCTGTAAACTGCCCATATGCAGCTGTTCATAACCAACAACGTGATGGTGCGATGCAAATCAATCAAAACCCATCTACAATCAACTACGAGCCGAGCCGTCATGCTGAAAATCCAGTTGAAGACCCAGCTTACCGTGATTCAACTATGAAAGTAGAAGGCTATGTATCTCGTGAGAAAATTGACAAACCAAATGACTTCAAACAAGCTGGTGAGCGTTACCGTTCATTCTCTAAAGAAGAGCAAGACAACTTAATTGCAAACTTAACAAATGACTTAAAAGACGTAAATGAACGCACGAAATTACTAGCTGTTTGTAACTTCTTCCGTGCAGATCAAGAGTACGGTATGCGTTTAGCGCAATCATTAAATGTTGATATTACGCAATATGTAGGAAATGCTCCGAAATAAATTGGAAAAGACGACTGTTAAACGGTCGTCTTTTTCGTGTAAAAGATATTTTACATGATGGGTAAAAGGTGTTATACTCTTGTCAAATAAGTTTTACATATAAGAGGTGTATTTTGATGGATGGTTTGATTTTTATCCGACTTTAATGGGCAGTAAGACCCCCACCTCAAAATTCAGCGAAAGCAAAGAAGTTAGGTGGGGGATCAACTGCCCATAAAAGTCCGATTGGTTCAACTAATAATCAGTGGGGCATGAAGAACCCCCCACTGATTAAAGTTTCACTTTATTATTGCGTTAAGTGTCTTTTTATTTGTAGTGTTTGCTAGTATAAAAATGTTTATAGCGATTGGGAAACAAGGTGATGAGCGTGCTGTATTTATAAAAAATAAAGCGATGGCTGAGACGTTTCAAATTGCAATGGGGCTAATGGTACTTGAGATGATCCCTTTTATTTATCATCGCTTTAATGAAACGGTAGGAACACCGTTTAATCCAGTTCGTTTTTTAGCTGTAATAGCGATTGCATTTCTTATTATATTAAGTTTGAATAAAAGTAAGTATGGTGATTCGTGAGTGACACTGGGGTATTTTACTTTTAAGTCATGTCGAAAATTGCTGGTAAATCGATATCCTGTGTCGAAACGTCGATATATTGAAATAATCGCTGATATATTTGAAAAATCGTCGATATATCCGAAGAATCGTCGATATATTCTACCAAATACTAGATGGGGTATTTCAAGATGCGAATATAAACACTATGTAACGGTTCCCCTACATTCAATAAAGCTAAGCAGCCTGAGTTCTACAATAGATAGGAACTCAGGCCTTTTTATGCGAAAAATTTATGAAATCTTTTTGGGACAAAACTTAGGACGAGGAAAAGTGCGATTTCACCTAAAATAGCGACAATGATATTAAATAAGAAGGTGCGAAAATTTGTAGTGATATGATTAAGAATTGCGTATTTCCAATAGGATAAGCTCATGAAAATCACTCCCTGAGGCATTTTTTATAGTATATAAAATTTGTTTCGTAAAAGTGCATGTCTTAGTTTGTGATTTGTAAAAAAACAAAACGAATTCTCAATATAATCTCAATAATTGAGCAAGAATAATGTGGAATATATTACCTGTATACTTGCATAAGAATAGAAAAGTTCACAAAACCTTTTTCTGAATTAACATAAAATTTACAAAAAACTAATAAATTGTTGAAATAATGCAAATGAAAATATATACTCGATATATACTTTTTACAAAAAAAGGATGTGACGGAATGGATTACACGTTTACTTAGCTTGGATAGGATTGATTCATTTTACAGACTCAAAAATAATGAAGTGAGGAGAAATGTACATGTTTCGATTTATGAAATCACCAATCGGTATAGCTGTTGGGGTAGCAGCAGTTATATTGGCGTCACCGAAAGCGAGAACGGGGTTAAGAAAATTAGCGGTAAAAACAGTATCTGCTTTTCTCGGTGCAAAAGAACAAATGAAAAGTGCTGGTTCAGAAATGGAAGAAGCTCTGCCGAAAGTTAAAGAAGCGGCACGAAAAGCGGCGGTAAAAACAGTATCACCAATTATCGGAGCAGTAGAAGCAGTGCCGATTACAATTTCTAAATTCCAGGAAAAATGGGCATCTCGTGTAAATGCATATCATTCGAATGAGAGTGTAGATTATGAAAGCCTACCTGTTACTCCTTAAATAGTAAGTGATGTTATTTCATTTACAAGAATAAGGAGGATGATGATGCAGAGTAAATCATTGAAAACGAGATTTATACGATCGTTACCTGGAAGAATTCGAATTGAAATATATAAACTGAAATACAATACAAATATGGCGAACTTGATAGTAGAACGTTTTCGTGACGTGGAAGGTATTTATCAAGTAAGTCCCTCTATTTCTACAGGAAGAGCCCTTATTACTTACGATATCAACAAGACCTCTCTACATACAATTTGTGAAATAATTAAACTCCTAGAAGAACAAATTACAAAGAATAATAACCTTAATAATATGGAAGAAACGAAGAAAGTAGAAGATTCTTCATCTAGTGTAATTTCTTACGAGAAAAAAGGTGAAGGTGTCCCGTTACCGTTAGCGCTTTCTGTCGCTGGATTAGGTGCATTTGGTATAAAGCAATTATTTATGGGAAGGTCAGCTTTAGCTAGAAGTCCAGGGCTTTTTTATGTATCGGGTGCTTTATCCGTTGTAACAGGATATCCGTTTCTTAAACGAGGATTCAAAAAAATGGTTGCTAGCAAAAAAGTGAATTCTGATTTAGTGCTTGGCATAGGAACGCTAGCGTTAGCACTTGCGCGAGAAAATATTGTCGTATTAGCGGGACTTAGTCTATTAAACTATTTAAATTGGAAGCGTAGTCAGGCGAATATAAATGAAGAAACAGATTCGTACAAAGAAAGGATTTTATCCCCGGAGATTAAAGCATACAGTGAAAGACAATCGAAATGGGGCATGCTTTTTGGCGGAGCAACATGGGCATTTACGAGAAATCCGTTACGCGGAATGGCGGTTTTATTAGCTGCGAATCCAAAACCTGCTGTTTCGTCTGCTGAGTATGCGTGGCGACAAGGGGATCTCGTTGCGCGAGAAAGAGGATACGTTATTCCAAATGAAGGGTCATTATCTCAATTGTCTCGAACGAGAACGGTCGTATTTGACGATGTGTCTCGTATATTCCGTAATGAAGAAGCGGGGATTAGCTGCGTTTCAGAAGATGAAGGGCAAGTTTTGTGCACGGCAGCTTCGTTACTAGAGAAAAGTGAGCATGATTGGAAAGATGAGGTTGTGCAACGAGCGAAGCAAACAAGAAGAACGTTAAGGAAAGCTTTTGAAGTTGAAGCTGATGATGAAGGGATAAAAGGTGAAATACAAGGTATGCCATCTTTTGTCGGTAGTAAAGAATTTGCAGAACGAAATGGTGTAGATATAAGCCTATATGAGTTAGAAGCGAAGAGATTGAGCAAAGAAGGATTTAACGTTCAGCTTGTGGCAAAGGGTCAAAAATGCCTCGGATTGTTAGTTGGATCAAAAATAACAATTGTTCCTGAGTTTGCAAATATCTTTCATAAGTTAAACGAAAATAAATGGGCAATAGCTGTTATGGGAAATAGTTTAAATATAAATGAGGATGTTATTACGCAATACGGTATGGATACAAGCTGGCAACATAGCGATGTTGTAGAACGTGTAGAGCGTATCCGTTTGAATGGGGAAGAAGTGTTATTTGTATGTGAGGAAAAGAATGAATTTCCGTCAGTATCTCGCTATGAAATGAAAAATATTTTCCAATCAATAGCGTATGCAAAACGAATAGATATGCTAGTGAAAGAACATTTTCGAGTAGCAAAAATGTGGAATATTGCTGGAGAGATGTTGGCTGTTTGGTCTATATTTACTGCACCTGTCATCGCTTTAATGGCGAATGCTCTATCTTTAACATTTTTATCTAGAGCGAAGCGGGTGAGTGAGAAGATTTTTTCTAATAAAGAGATAGTAAATAAGAACGACTCGTCAGTGAGAGAGCCTTCTACTAAATGGTATACACTCTCGCAAGAAGATGTAATAAATGATTTACAAGTGGAGAAACAGCGAGGATTAAGTGAGCAAGAAGTGCAAGTGCGACAAGAAAAGTATGGGGTGAATACAATTGAACCGAAGCAGTCTGTTCCTTGGATTGTTTCATTTATGGGCCAATTTAAAGAGTTTACATCGCTTATTTTATTTGGAGCAGCTGGATTGTCTGTGTTATCAGGCGGTGTGTTTGACGGATTAGCAATGGGCATAATCCTCGTTGTCAATGCGGTAATTGGAACTCTTCAAGAGCGGAAGGCCGAAAAAGTAGTGGAAGCTTTAAATCAATTCCGTGCGCCGAATTGTATAGTACTTCGAGAAGGGGAAGAAGTAGAAATAGCAAGTAGTGAGCTTGTTCCCGGTGATATTGTTTGCCTGCAGGCTGGAGACCGTGTACCTGCTGATCTTCGTACTATACATTCTTGGAATTTGGAAGTGAATGAAGCGATGTTAACGGGGGAGTCTCTACCTGTTGAGAAGAAAGTGGATGCTATAGGAGAAGAATGTTCGTTAGCGGAGCGGAATAATATGCTCTTTATGGGTACGTCTGTAACGCGCGGTAAAGCGAGAGCTATAGTAGTAGAAACAGGGATGAGTACAGAAATGGGCTATATGATTTCCTTGATGAAAGGAGAAGAAACAGAGCCTACACCACTCCAGCAAAAGGTGACGTCTATTAGTAAAACATTTATTAAAGGGGCTTTTGTAGCTGGTGGTATTGTACTTGTAGCGGGATTACTACGTGGTTTACCAATTACGCAAATGATTACAACATCGGTTGCCCTTACAGCATCAGCTGTTCCAGAAGGTTTGCCGATTATGATTACAATCGCTTTAAGCGCAGGGATATTCCGTATGCAGAAGCAAAATGCGCTCGTTCGGAAGCTCTCCAGTTTAGAAACGTTGGGTAGAACAACGGTTATTTGCTCTGATAAAACAGGTACTCTTACGAAGAACGAAATGACGGTTAAAGTGATCGCTACGCCAAATCGTGTATGGAGTGTATCTGGTGACGGATATGAACCAGTTGGTAAGATTTCGGATGTAACGTCATCTAAAGTCGCTGCTGCTGTAGAGATGGAAGTAGAAGAAGTGACTTATCATGAAAGTGAAAATACACCATTAGAACATCCAGATTTAGTTCGCGTTCTGCAAATTAGTGTTCTTTGTAATAATAGTAAATTAGAACAAGAGGAGGATCAGTGGATTGTGAAAGGTGACCCGACTGAAGGAGCTTTGTTAAGTTTGGCCTCTAAAGTGGGGGTTTCACATGAAGATATGAAATCATTTGAACGACATCATGAAGAACCGTTTGACTCTGAGACGAAAATTATGAGTGTCGTTTGTAAGGAAAATGAATCAATCTATAAGTTTTCGAAAGGATCTGTAGAGGCGATTCTTACTAGATGTAAATGGTATCAACATAATGGCGAAATCTATCCGTTATGTGATGAGGAAAAAGAAGTGATTTTACAACAAAATGAAGGTTTTGCAGAACAGGCGCTGCGAGTATTAGGGTTTGCGTATAGTAATGGTGAAAATGATGACCTTATTTTTGTTGGATTAGTTGGTATGATTGATCCGCCGAAACCTGAAGTGGAAGAGAGTATTCGTGAAGCGATTGAACTTGGTGTAAAACCAGTCATGATTACTGGGGATCATCCGACTACCGCGATCTCTATTGCGAAGCAGACTGGCATTTGGAATCGTGATGATCGTGTTTTAACAGGGATAGAAATTGATAATTTAACAGATGAAGAGTTGGAAAATATCGTGAAAAACACGTCTGTGTTTGCGCGAGTAACACCAGCCCATAAATTACGCATAGTAACTGCATATCAAGCTGACGGTCAAATTGTTGCGATGACTGGAGATGGTGTGAATGATACGCCTGCTATAAAGAAAGCGAACATCGGTATTGCAATGGGGCAAACGGGAACAGAAGTAACGAAAGAGGCTGCTGATCTTATATTGAAAAAAGATCATTTCGGTTCCATTGTGGAAGGGGTAAAAGAAGGTAGAACGATCATTGGTAATATTCGAAAAGCGGTTGGGTGTTTATTAACGGGAAATTTAGCTGAAGTATTAGTGACAAGTGCAGCAGTTATTGCGGGAATGCCCATTCCGTTAGTGCCAATTCAAATTTTATTAATGAATCTTATTACAGATGCTTTACCAGCGATGATTTTAGCTGTAAATCCTGGAAACAAAACGAAGCAAACGAAACGTCAAGATATTGTTGATAAAGAGCTATACAAAAAGGTTGTAACGCGAGGCATACTGCTTGGAGCGGGTTCACTTGCTTTATTCGGTATGAGCTTAGCAGCTGGCGTGCCTCTTGCGGTAGCGCAAACATCAGCATTTGCTGCATTAGTTGCAGGTCAACTTATTCAAACATTTTCTTGGAGACAAGAAGGGTCAGACGAAACGATGCGTGATTGGTCAAAAGATCGTTTCTTTGTAACAGCATTAGGAACGTCTTGGCTTGTATTATTATCAG
>NZ_JAKUFR010000121.1:0-11876 GCF_022663555.1 Bacillus cereus group sp. BfR-BA-01381 | reverse complement strand
TTCAACAACAAATTCATCCACTGCACGGAAACTTTCAACATGTTGTAACATCCATGCGTATGGGTTGTTTTCAGCTTTCATAAATCGATTCAATGAATGTATAACATGATGTGCAGTAAGTCGTTTTCCATTATGAAGACGAACGCCTTTTCGTAAATAAAAAGTCCATACCTTTTCAGCATCATTATATTCCCATTGAAAAGCAAGCCTTGGTTCTATAAAATTTGTTTCCTCATTTACATATACGAGTGTATCAAAAAGATGTTTAACCATATGACATTCTGAGCGCATCGTAGCGTAAACCGGATCTAAAGCGATGTCCAGGTTCATTTGTACTTGCAAACGAAGTACGTCTTTTCTTCCTTCAGATGTCCGTTCTATTTGATGACCAAATATAGAATCTACCCAAGCTTCATACTCTTTCTTTATTGATGGAAATTGTGAGCTGTAGCGTTCTACAAATGAGATTCCACTTTTCACATCTCCTTTTTTCGTTAATTCTTTTCCTCTTTCTAAAATTAGTGTAACTGGTTGCTTTTGAAATATTAATTTAGAACGATTCCCTCTCCCACGACCTGGAAACCAAGTGATCCAATGTAACTCTTCTAATTTTTTTATAATTAATTTACTATTACGCTCTGTACAAAATAATGTTTCTGCTATCATTTGTACGGTTACTTCTAATCGTTCTCCTTCTCGTCTCCCTTTACCGTAGACACACCATAGTTCAATATATTGATCTAAAATAAACATCATACTCCCCCTAAAAGGTGAAAAATAACCCCTTTTATTTCTACCCTTTTTCTCTTTCTCCTTTCATCTTATCATTTCAATATAGAAAGGAGGAATTAATATTGACCAATCTCTTACTACGTTATAACAAACCAATTATTATAAGAATGTGCGGCGAATTATTAACCCGAACAACAGAATCCATGTTAGCCATCATTATGATTATTTACGTTGATAAAATGTTAAACGGTAATATCATAATAACTATGCTAATTTTCGGATTACAACCACTTTCAGACATTGTATTTACACTTATTGCTGGGGGAGTTACTGATAAATATGGACGAAAAAAAATTATGTTACTCGGCTTATTACTACAAGGTATTGCAATTGGTAGCTTCGTCTTTGCTCAATCTGTTTTTATATTTGCATTATTATACGTCATAAATGGGGTTGGCCGCTCCTTATATATTCCCGCTCAACGGGCACAAATTGCTGATTTAACAAAACAAGGACAGCAAGCGGAAATCTTCTCTCTTCTGCAAACGATGGGAGCAATAGGTACTCTAATCGGTCCTTTAATTGGTACTATTTTTTATAAGACTCACCCTGAATATGTATTTATAGTGCAAAGCATTACACTTATAGCATATGCAGTCGTTGTTTGGACGCAGCTTCCAGAAACTGCTCCGGCAATGACAACACCAACACAAAAGCTTGAAATATCATCTCCAAAGCAATTTGTACACAAACATTACGCCGTATTTGGACTAATGATTACTACAATTCCTATTAGCTTTTTTTATGCACAAACTGAAACAAATTATCTTATTTTCGTGAAACATACACTTCCGGATTTCGATCGCATACTCGTTTTTATTACAACATGCAAAGCTCTTATGGAAATCACTCTACAAGTTTTCCTTGTAAAATGGTCTGAACAATTTTCTATGGCGAAAATCATACTTATTGCTTACACCTGCTTTACGATAGCTGCAATTGGCTATGGATTTTCAGCAACAATCTTGTCATTATTTTTCACATTACTCTTTTTAGTCATTGGAGAAAGTGTTGCTTTCAACCATTTGCTTCGATTCGTTTCAGAAATCGCTCCTACAGATAAACGTGGATTGTATTTTTCAATTTACGGGTTACATTGGGATGTATCTCGAACGTGCGGTCCTGTTATCGGTGCGGTTTTATTAAGTAAACTAAACGGTAGTATGCTATTTTATATTTGTGCTTGTTTCTTAACAATTGGAGGCATTATTCAAGTTCTTTTTGTTCAAAATTTAGAGCGTAAGAAAAAAAGAAAAGATATTCAAAAAGATGTTTTAGAGCATCCCCATCATATTTTATAAAAGGAAGTTTCTTATTTACACAAAAAAAAGATGTCACATGGTCATCGATTTCGACTTTTGTGACATCCTTTTTATTATCCTACCCTGCCATTTTATTAATACTATCCTCAGGTGAAAATACCGAAATATGATTTACCTTACCAGTCGATTTTGGAATAATGAATTTTAACTCAAACTGATTGTTTACTTTATATACATATATTTTATCTTCACCATTTCCTTTAACTGAAGTTGGTTTTCCTAATGCTTTTTCTATTTCTTGTAATGTAATTGATTTTAGTTCTGCATGATAGGAGCGTACATCAAAAACTTGTGATCCTTTATTAAAACCGAAGGAAACATTTTTATTTGTATAGGTAGCGTACATTCCATTTCCTGCTTGTTCCGTTTTATCTGCTTTCCCCCACGCTTTTTCTATTTCTTCAATATCTCCTGTATGCGCTGCAAACGGAGCGTTAGGTACTTTTCCTTCTTTCGATAGTTCAAACAATTCTTTAACGTGGTTAATTGATTTTTGATTGATTACTGTATCTTTCGAGCGTGAATCTGTACCTGATTTTGTTGATCCTTCATTATTTGATTTTGCATCAGATTCTTTCTTTTCTTCAGCAGAATTATTATGTTCATTTTTACTATTTTCTGATGTTCGGCTTGTTTCCTTTTGTTCATCGGTCCCTTTACATGCTGCTAATGCAAATAGGCACATAAAAGCGAGAAATAACATAGCTATCTTTACATACACTCTCATATATTTCAGCCTCCTATTGTAATCCTATTCATTTTGATAGCCAATCCATTACGCTACTTTTCAAATTATATTTGTTCCAAAAAGTAAATGCTTCACTTTCTCCTAGTGCTTGTACAACATCCTCTACAAAAGCTGTTCCTAAAAAATAACCAAGTCGGTTGTATCCAAAGTATTGTCCGCCAGATAACCGGAACCACTCTTTCTCTTTTTCGAACGTCCATCCTTCTATGTAATCTGCCAAAAAACGTTTCTTTATATGTTCTTCATTTTCTATATAGCATTGTAACCATCGTTCACCTTCATTGTTATATGAGTAATACACTGATTCATTTAAACCTTTCACAATTTGCTTTGATACATATGTTGCAACACCTTCACGATACAAATTAACTGCCGCATCGGTCCACTCCGCTTTCTCCCAATCCATTCCATTATTTTGTAACATAACATTATGATATATATGCCCTATTTCGTGAGCAACAATAACACGAAGATGCTTCAAATCTGGAGATAATTTTTCTACCGCAAAAAATATATCTCCAATGATCGCCCTCTCTACGAATGCATTAGATCCAAAAGCTCCAACAAATATGTGGAATTTCATATTTACATCAAAGCTATATTTATTACGATATTCATTCGTTATCTCTTGAATAATAGTCGGTAATGTTTCTGCAATGATACAAATATCTTCTATTTTTGCGGGATATTGTTTTATGGCATTAGAAAGACCTTCATTCGTATTAGGACAATGATACTTAAAGTATTCTTCAAATATCTCTGGATGCGAAGTGAAATATTGATTGAGGACTGCTAATTCTACGTCGTTGCTTTCCCATAATTTTAAAAAACTTGGAATTGTATTGTTTATCATTTTTCCCCATCTCCCTATATATCCCTTCTCGCCAATTACACTACAATCCTGCCTTAAAAATAGAAAAAGCAACAAAGAAAAATGAGCTTTCTTTGTTGCTTTTTCTGTTTAGTCAAACCATCTATCACCATCAGAAATCCATTTACCATTATGTAAATCATAACATTCATTATCATCATGAAAACTAACGTAAGAAGGTAATGTAACATTCATACCACCAGCTTTATTCCAGCAAGTCGCAAACCATTCTACTATAGTCTTCGTTTCAATTTCAGATAACTTCTCATCATTTTTTTCGTAAAAATCCCAAAATTCATCAGATTCTTCATCACTGAACGTATAATATGTAATGTCATCCATTACATTATAGCTACCAGAAAAAATTCCTTTATCAGTCCCTTCATAAAAAACTTCATTCGCTTCTCCATCCATTGAAAACATAACGATAGACAATTCAAATGACTGAACAAAAACAGTAAAATCTAATAAATCTATTTCTTTATAATAATTAAGCTGTGTTGTTACTTTTAACCTTTCGATCAAATCAGAGGATTTTGCTTCTAATCCTTTTATTAAAGAATTTTTATAGTTCTCAATCGTAAACAAATACTTCACTTCCTATTCATATCATATGTTTATCAAGATATATAAAAATTATAGCAAAGGTTTTGTATATTTTGCTTGAGAAAATGAAAAAAGCTGCCCAAAAAGGACAGCTTTACATATGTATTTTTACACTTCGATTGACTTTCCATCTTCAACAATATGATAAAGTAAGTGAGCTAAATGATGGATTGGACCATACTCTTCCTCTTCTTCATCTGTTTCACCTTGGAATTCAAGATCGTTTAAATATAATGCTAAGAATTGATAGTATAGTTTTAAATCAAATCCGTAGCACGCAGTTGGCTCTTCATGATCCCCTTCATATTGTAGCATTAAGTATTGATCATTTCCTTCTGCATCTTCTGCATCAAAGAATACGAAGAATCCAACGTTTGTATCTAAATCAAATAGATGACGAGTACCTTTTTCTGTTGCTTTGTTGAAGTCCTCTTCACTTAATTTATGTACTGTTGTCGCTTTCGCATTATCTTCTTGATGGAAATTTACTGTAAATGTTTTCAATGCTGACACCTCCTGATTGTATAATACTAGCATAACATATAAAAAGGACTGCTTACAAATGTAAACAGTCCTTATATTCATTTTCGCATTGCTCGCAATAAGAAGCTTACGATGAAGATTAAAATAATCGCACCAATTAAAGCTGGAATAATTGCATATCCGCCGATTACTGGGCCGAAACTACCAAGTAATTTCCCACCAATCCAAGAACCAATAATACCAGCAATAATATTACCAATTACACCGCCTGGTACATCTCTGCCAGTAATTAAACTAGCTAACCATCCTAATATACCACCAACGATTAAAGACCAAATCATATGATAACCTCCTTTATATTTCACCAATCAAAATATAATTAGAAACAATTGCTTACCATTAGTTATGCTACATTTTTCATAAGTTATTCATACAGCTCAACTATTAGATTATTTCAAAATAATGAACAACTAGTTTTTGGATTAGTGGTGGAAACCCTTCATATTTCTCCTATTATGGGCAATCAGGCTTCAATATTGTACGCATAAACTCTTCTTTAAATGCAGGATAGTTAAAACCAACCGCAATTCTTTGTATTGGCCGATCATCAAACCTTGTTGGCTCAGCTATTTTTCTAAAGTCAGCCACACTTTCTCCTCTTGTTACGTCATTTGTCGTACTAATCCAAACTGCAGATTTTTTATATTCAAAAATATCATCATTTATAAATGAAATGAACGGAAGTAAATCGTGAATCGGGCTTCCAGCAATACCAGGGTATTCTTTTTTATAAAAATTCTCATAATAAAAATCAATCATTGGTTTAATAAGCTTTGCCTGCCCTGTTCCTTCTTTATTAATAATACCCACCATTTCAGGCGTAATTAGGGCCTGTTGCGTTACATTTAATGGATAAATAGTCGCATTCTTTGCGTACTTCATTACAATATTTGCAGCAATTGGATCTCCATAAAAATTTGCTTCCGATACAGGAGTAACGTTACCAGGAAATAAAAACGCACCGCCCATAATATAATACGAACATATTTTATCCATTACATTTGGATATAATAAAAATAATGTTGCCAATGTTGTTAATCGTCCTGTCGCTACGATAATAATATCTTCTGGACAAGGCTCAATTAATTTAATTAATTCACAAAAATTTTCCCGTTTACAAATCCTCATTTCAGGTGGAATAATGGGGCCTAGGCCGTGCTCTCCATGAATTTCAGGAAAAAACAAAGGTTCTTCAGCTGTCATCGGTCTTGCTGCACCCTCAATGATCTTTACTTCTGTAGCATAGTATCTTTCTAAAAAGTACACATTTTCTGTTACGATTTCTCGCGATACATTTCCATATTCAGCAACAATACCTATAATATCTAATTTACATGTTTTATTTGCATAAATTAACGCCACAGCATCGTCAATACCAAAGTCTCCAAAAAAGATGATTTTCTTATTAACTATCCTCACCCCTCTTCAGCATAATCTACTATTATTATTATGTAAAAAAGACAAGGCTGTGAAACAGTGCAAACTAAAAAAGCCGCCTATTTATTGGCGACTTCAATCTTTTTATAAGATAAATATGCTAGTACATTCTTACTTGAATCGTATTTTGGATTATTTCCTTTTCTCGGTTCTCTCATATGTGTTTTTTCAAATCCAGGAATATCTGGCATTTTCTCCATAAATTCAAGCATTTCTTCTTCAGTTCCTTCAATACGTACGCGAATCATTATTACTTTTCCTCTATTCTCATTTTCTCAGTACTAAGTATATCGTACTTTGAAAAGACTGCAAGAAATTTATCTTTTTAATGTCGCACTTTTTCTACATATAAACAATGCCATTTCAGTATAAAACGATATAATTTTATTATTTTCATATTGAATGTTAAAGAATTCTTGCATTTCAAGTGATGTTTTCATCATACATTCTGTTAACTTCTCTCGTTTTTGCAAAGGTACATTCATCATATCGCACCACCAGTCAAATTCAAATTTCTTGTCAAAGGTAAGACATGACTGCATTTGCAAATTATTTTTTTCTAACAAGGTAATCCATTCTGTTTTTTTCAACGCTCGTTCATGACTCGGATCCCGTTTTTTTTCTATAAAATTATAAAATGTATCGTATTCATTATTTTCCGGTGAAACATTATCTATTAAAATAAACAATCCATTATCTTCTAACGTCCGATTTACTTCATAAACAAACTGATCTGGATTCGTAAAATGATGTGCTGCAATTCGGCATGTTATCACATCAAATGAACGATCAGAAAACGGTAAACTTTCAGCATTTCCAGCGACAAAAGATACATTTTCATGTCCATTACTTATAATAAAGTTTTTCGCATTCTCTAACATTTTTTCTGTTAAGTCTAAGGCAACTACTTCTTGAAACAATGGAGCTAATACATTCGCAACATGTCCTCCGCCAGTAGCAATATCAAGAAGACGATTATTATGACGAGACTCAACTTGTTGAACTACATATTGTAAATCCTGTCCTTTAGCATGAATTTTACTTTTTACATACTTCTCCGCATTATTACCAAACTGTTGTTTCACAAGCTCTTCTTTATTCATTTTATCATCTTCTTTCTATTGTTATTGACATATAGAATTCATATAATAATTAAAGTTCTCTTTATGTATTTTCAAATCCTCTTTTCAGCTCACTTCTTATCATGCTGTCCTACATCATATCTATTTTCCGTTTTAATATTAACCAAAAAAGGTTACGGGAACTAGTCCCCTAACCTAACTAAATATCCATTACATTTTTACTTTTTCATCTACATCTATATAGTATAAATCCTCTTTCAACTTCATAATAATGTCTACTTCGTTATAAGTAGCCTCACGAGCATGTAAACCAAATTGATCCATGCCAATCCATATCCATCCAGGTGTATGATATAGAACATCTATGTTAAAATAATCTAATTTAGCAAGCTCCGATTTAATAAATTTATCTTTATTAGCGATTTGTTTATTTATTAAACCATATTCTTTTCCATTTTCCAATAGCGATATAATCTTCCCTACAATCGGATGTTCACGAACAATAAAGTGATATTCCTTTTCCTCTATCTTTACAACAATCAAACAAGAATTAGATAAATTAGTCCCTAAATTCGACATAGTTATTTATTCACCCCCTTTATTCGATTTATAAACATAATAACAAATGAATATTCAAATAAAATTAATATAATGTAAAAAATAAAAAAGCTGACTTCCCTTTAGAAATCAGCCTTTATAGTTTGATCATCTATATACTTTTACAAACTATTATAATGTTTCTTTTTCCTCATCCTTTCCAGAAACTAAATTCCCAATAGCATCTGCTGTTACTTCCACCACAAATTCACAAATACCTGCTACCACTTCTCCAATCACTTCATCCATTTTTTTACCCCCTTATTTTATGTAACCTATTTGTAGTATAGAAGAGATTGGTTATTTTTAACTATCGGAAAACGTGACAACAACATTACAGTTTTGTAAGCTTTTTTATTTTGTTTCACTTCAATCCTTTGAAACTTCAAGTATGATTCACATACTTATAGGCCATCATAATATTAAGTAAATACTAATTTCGCTAGAGGAGGCGTGTAAAATTTACTACGTAAAATTAATTAAAGGTCAATCATTCTATGCTTTTGATCATCGTTTCTTAATGTCTGAAGAAGAAGAGGTTTCCGAGAAAGTTTATAATTACTTACGTCGCAATGAATTTTTCGAAGTACGTAAAGAAGAATATTCAGCCTAAGTACAAAAGCACCAAGAAAACCATCACTGTATTGTGATATTTTCTTGATGCTTTTTTGTGAATTACTCCTTTTCAACAATTAATGTCGACTCTATTAAAATATTCTATTATTTGTCCAAGCTATTTCATTGCTATTTTCATACTTTAGTATATGAGGAGGTGACGAATATGACTCATATCATTGATTACCAAGCTACTCAACCTATAAGTAAAACGGGTGAAACCACTTTTGCAATCCCAGCTTCTCCAAATAAAGCAATTCTAGCAAATTTGAAAGTAAGAATTTCAAGTAGAGATTCACGTAATAATCGAGTAGAATTAATCGCTACAATTGGTGTAGAAGGTATATCTGGAACTTCACAAGTTTTATTCCGAATTTTCCGTGATAACTTCGAAATTTTCAATGCACAAGCAGGTATTGAATCTACAGATTCTGAGCAATTCTACACTCAAACATTTCAAGCTATAGATCAAAATGTTAGCAGTGGAACACACCAATATTCATTAACTGTAGAAAACCTTACTAGTGGTGCAAGCGCAGAAGTTGTTGGTCCTCTATCTTTTAGCGCTTTAGCTATTGGACAAGAGCGTAAATGCTGCTAAGTGAATCTAATGTTTAATTTTGCAATTGAGAAAAGCGAGACATAGTTATATGTTCTTGCTTTTTTTATTTTTTTGATATTTATCCCTACTATTCGTTATGTTTTAATCATTTAGTATTTACATTTTAATTTACATTTTAATTTGCTTATTTTATCAATTAACGAATCGATTTTTTGACAAATCAAAAAGATTGAAATCCGCTGATGAAACACGTAATATAGACTCTGACTCTTAAAAAGTTCGTTACTAATAATACATAAAATAAGGAGGTTTTATATACGAGTTTTTCATTTTAAAAGACGGAGAGGTTTTATATTATGTGGCGTAATAAAAATGTTTGGATTGTATTAATCGGGGAGTTTATTGCTGGTTTAGGGTTATGGCTTGGTATTCTTGGTAACCTTGAATTTATGCAAAAATATGTCCCTTCTGATTTTATGAAATCAGTTATATTATTTATCGGATTATTAGCAGGTGTTCTCGTAGGGCCTATGGCTGGTCGCATTATTGATCAGTATGAAAAGAAAAAAGTTCTTCTTTACGCCGGGTTTGGTCGTGTTATTAGTGTTATTTTTATGTTTTTCGCTATCCAATTTGAAAGTATTGCCTTTATGATTGCATTTATGGTTGCTCTTCAAATTTCAGCAGCATTTTATTTCCCTGCATTACAATCTGTAATCCCGCTCATCGTACGCGAGCATGAATTATTACAAATGAACGGTGTACATATGAATGTAGGTACAATCGCTCGTATTGCAGGTACTTCACTAGGTGGAATTCTTTTAGTTGTAATGAGTTTACAGTATATGTATGCCTTCTCAATGGCAGCGTACGCTTTATTATTCCTCTCAACTTTCTTCCTACAATTCGAAGATAAGAAATCAACAACACCAAGTAAACAAGCGGCAAAAGATAATAGCTTTATGGAAGTATTTCGTATTTTAAAAGGAATTCCGATTGCTTTCACAGCACTTATATTAAGTATTATCCCTCTATTATTTATAGCCGGATTTAATTTAATGGTAATCAATATTAGCGAAATGCAACATGATCCAACGATTAAAGGCTTTATATATACAATTGAAGGTATCGCATTTATGTTAGGTGCCTTCGTTATTAAACGTTTATCTGACCATTTCAAACCTGAAAAATTATTATATTTCTTCGCAGTTTGTACCGCTTTTGCACATCTATCATTGTTCTTTAGCGATATAAAATGGATGTCTCTTACATCATTTGGTTTATTTGGTTTTAGTGTCGGTTGCTTCTTCCCTATTATGTCGACAATTTTCCAAACGAAAGTGGAAAAAAGCTATCACGGCCGTCTATTCTCATTCCGTAATATGTTTGAAAGAGTTATGTTCCAAATCGTTTTACTCGGTACTGGTTTCTTCTTAGATACGATTGGTTTACAGTACATGGTCTTAATTTTCGGTGTCATTTCATTATTAATTATTTTCATTTCATTATCTAAACAGAAACAATATGAAAAACAGCCTTCGCAATCTGCGAATTTATAACATAAACAAAAAGCATGGATTTAGTAGTACTAGATTAACCCATGCTTTTTGTTATATATAATTTTATTTAATACACTTATTGAAATTATTTAAAGGAGTACCTATTTTACTTTCGAATATAATATATAAATAAGGTATATAGGAGGCGCAAAATGTCTGATGGCATTCAGTTATTTATTATCCTTTTTGTTGTATTCGTTATGTTTAGCATCATAAACTTTTTAGCAATTTCCCTATCTCAACATAGCTTTAAAAGAAGAGTTGTGGCAGGCTTCATATTTTTACTGCTAACGCCTATTATTTTTTTGACAATTACGGCACTCACTTTTATATTGGATAACGCTGGTTTTGGAGCAATTAACCTAACCTCTTCTATTGTAAATGTATACATTTTAAACGGCATTGTCATTCTTCTCTCCGCTTCATTTACCCTCAAAAAACAAAATATAAGATAACACACTATGCATGAATCGGGATTACATTCGATTCATGCCTTTTTATTTTAAAAACTCTACCTACTCCAATTTTTATCCCACTTTAATGGGCAGTAAGACCCCCACTGATTAAAGTTTCACTTTATATGAAATTAAATAATTCTTTATAAAAATTTAAACTTTATTTATTACAATATTCGTATCGCATTCGCACGTTTATCGAAAATGAAAAGAAAGGAGTACAAAATGAAAAAGGTTCTATTCATTATTACATTATTCATTATACTACTCAGTGGATGTAGCAATAATGACATATACGGTACTTGGGAAGTCATTGATAACAAAAACGGTCTTTGTCCTGTATCGTATAAATTTGAAACAGTTGTAAAAGAAGAAAAGAAAGAAAAAATTATTCAATATTTAGTAGAGATGCAAACAACAAAGAAAAAAGAAGATTTATACAAAGGCTCATTTGTTAAGGATTCTAATGTATATCACATTGATTATGGTAACTCATTTACATCGGATCAAACTTTAAAGGTTGTGGATGGCAAATTAAGCGTATACTTTTATGCAGTTGAAAAATTATGTACATATAAAAAGAAATGATTGCTCTTCATTTAAAACGCAGAAAATATTTTCTGCGTTATTTTTATCCTTCCTCTAAATTTGTCAATCGTTTTAATTTTCGTAAAAAAATGATAAAAT
>NZ_JAKUFR010000120.1:0-11921 GCF_022663555.1 Bacillus cereus group sp. BfR-BA-01381 | reverse complement strand
TGTACTTCTTTTTGTGGTTTCACTTGCATTTCCTTCTGTGGTTTTACTTGCACTTCTTTTTGTGTTTGTTGCATAGCAGGCTGCTGCGTAATTGGTGCTGATTGATACGTAACTTCTTCCTCGTCTTCTATTCCAAGCGGCGTTGGCGTTGCTGCAAATTCTTTTTGTTGCACTTCTTTTACGTATTGTTTTGGAGGTGCTGAACCTGCTCCAGCATGCTGTTTTACGTGTACACTGTTTGATGGTACTTTAATTTTCATACCTGGCATAATTAAATCTGGATTGCTAAGTTGTGTATTTGTTTTTTTCAACGTATCAAAATCCACTCCGTACTTTTTCGCAATTTTCCAAAGGGTATCCCCTTTTTGCACGATATGAATTTTCAAATTTTCCCCCTCCTGTATAACTTATCTATAAGTAACAAATCTCATGAAGTAACCCTTTCTAAATAACGTTAACCTCTTTTCACTTGTATCACTTCTTCGATTTTCAATATCATTAGAAGCGGAATAAGTATAAGATAATCGCAATGATTTCTTCAAAACAATGTATGCCCATTTTGTTCTCGTTATGATTATATGTACGAAAAAAAGCAACGGGAATCCGCTGCTTTACACACGCTCTAACATACGATTTAATGCAAGAACTGCCTCTTCAGTCACTTGTTTATCTACGCTAATAACGTTAATTTCTTCTCCTTTTTCTATCGTTTCAAGTGCCCATAATAAGTGCGGTAGGTCAATTCGGTTCATCGTTAAACACGGACACATAAAGGGGTTAAGTGAAACAATTTCTTTATCTGGATGTTGTTGAATAATTCGGTTCACTAAATTCATTTCTGTACCAATCGCCCATTTACTTCCGGATGGAGCCGCTTCAATCATATCAATAATATATTTCGTTGAACCTGCATAATCCGAAGCAGCTACAACTTCGTAGCAACATTCTGGATGTACAATAATGTTCATGTCCGGCTGATTTTTCCGTACGTTCTCAATGTTTTTCACTGTAAAATTTTGATGAACAGAACAATGTCCTTTCCATAAAATCACTTGAATTTCTTCTATATCTCCATCGTACTCTAATGAATCAGTATGTGGATCCCATACTGCCATTTTATCTAACGGGATACCTAAGTCGTACGCTGTATTTCTTCCTAAATGTTGATCTGGTAAAAATACGAGACGCTCTTTTTGCGTGAACGCCCAAGATACCATTTGTTTAGCATTAGAAGAAGTTACTGTTGCTCCGCCATTACGACCGCAAAACGCTTTAATTGCAGCCGTAGAGTTTACATATGTTAACGGAATCATTGTATCTCCAAATAATTTTGTGAGCTCTTTCCACGCTCTTTCTGTTTGTTCGATATCTGCCATATCTGCCATCGAACACCCTGCACGCATATCTGGCAAAATAACGATTTGATCATCTGTCGTTAACATATCTGCTGTTTCTGCCATAAAGTGTACACCGCAAAATACAATATATTTCGCCTCTTTATTGCTCGCTGCAACTTGCGCAAGCTGAAGTGAATCTCCTGCTGCATCAGAAAATTGTACCACTTCATCTTTTTGGTAATGATGGCCTGGAATAAATAGTGTTTCCCCCATTTTTTCTTTAATTTCACGAACCCGCTTTTCCATCTCTGCTGTTGACATCGTGTAATAACGCTCTGGTAACATCGTTTCAATCGGTTGTACTTTTTCTAAAATACTCATATTCCTTTCTCCCCCTCTAAGCCACTTTCCTTACGCCTCAATATTGAAACTAATATCAAGTGCTTTCACTGAATGTGTTAATGCTCCAAGTGAAATATAATCTACCCCTGTTTTTCCGTATTTCGATAAATCTTCAATTGTAATGCCTCCTGATGCTTCCGTAACGATGGCACTTGGTACAATCTTTGAAAACTCCCGAATCTCATCTGGCGTACGGTTATCAAACATAATAATATCTGCACCAGCAGCTACAGCTTCTCTCACTTGCTCCTCTGTTTCTGTTTCCACTTCTACTTTCACCATATGTCCTAACCTTTCTTTCACTGATGTAACAGCTTTCGTAATAGAACCAGCAAAAGCAATATGATTATCTTTGATCATGACACCGTCATATAGGCCGAAACGGTGATTAAATCCGCCTCCGCACACGACTGCATACTTATCAAACATACGTAGCCCTGGCATCGTTTTTCGCGTATCACAAATACGTGTATGGCTACTATCTAAGGCACGAACAGCCTCGTATGTCATTGTCGCTATCCCGCTCATACGCTGGATAACGTTTAATATAACGCGCTCTGCCGTTAATAACGATGCGATTGGTCCTTGGACAGTTGCAATTATTTCGCCTTTTTCTACAAGATCTCCATCTTTTTTATGAAGCTCCACTTCAATTCTTTCATCAATTAATTTAAACCCTTCTTCAATGACTAAACATCCCGCAAAGACCCCTGTATCCTTTGCAAGAAACGTTCCTTTTGAAAGTAAATTGTCTGGAAAAATAAGCTGAGATGTTACATCTCTTTCTCCTATATCTTCTAGAAAAAATCGATTCAATGCTTCTTTAACCTTTATCGTATTCATAAAGCCCCTCTTCCTCTCATTACACAAGTTGTAGTTTTCTTTTCACCCGAATGATCTCTTTTTTTACGCTATTTCTATGTGGATAATCACTTCGATAATGGCCACCAATGCTTTCTTCTCTTTGCAAAGCTGATACGACGATAAGCTCACAAACTGTTAACATATTCATAATCGTTATCTCTTCATTTGTAAGAGCATCATGTTGCAATATCATATTTCGAACACCGTACTTACTAAGCCATCTCTTTGCATAAGATAAACTTTGTTCTGTTCGCACAATCCCAACGTATTTCATCATACATTCTTGTATTTCTTCTTTCGCCGGCAAATGATTCAGAACGATAAACTTCTTTTCCTTCTCAGCAAAGTTGTTCAATCTGTCTTTTGTCGCTTTCGTTAAAAGATGCTGTCCTATTCTTTTTCCAAACACAAGACCTTCTAATAATGAATTACTCGCTAATCTATTTGCTCCATGAACACCGTTACAAGCTACTTCACCAACCGCATATAAATGTGGAATGGACGTCTCTCCATCACAGTTTGTTTTCACGCCGCCCATATGGAAATGAGCACCCGGTACGACCGGAATGCGTTTTTCATTTATATGAACACCATTCTTTTTACACAATGATGATACAGTCGGAAAACGTTCTTCAAAATTTTGGATAGACTCGATATTCAAATACACTTTTTCACCCGCCAAAAGCTGTTCATGAATCGCTCTTGCCACTACATCACGCGGTGCGAGATCATGATCTGGATGTATATCCATCATAAAACGCTGCCCTTTTCCGTTTATAAGGACAGCTCCTTCACCGCGGACAGCTTCAGAGACGAGGCCACAGCATCGCCCGCACGCATATAACATTGTTGGATGAAATTGTACAAACTCTAAATCTACGAGCTCTCCGCCTGCGCGGTATACCATCGCAAGTCCATCACCCGTAATTGTTTTATCATTAGAAGTAAAGGCGTATAAACCACCAACCCCGCCTGAGGCTAGCACAGTATAATCTGCATCATAACGCTTCAACTTCCCTTCACTATCTCGCGTTAAAACTCCAACACATTTTTCATTTTCTATAATAAAATCAAGCACCATTTCCTGTTCCACTACCGTAACGTGCGGTGCTACTTCTTGAATGAAATGCTCTAATAAATTCTTTCCTGTTGCATCGCCACCTGCATGTAAAATACGACGCTTCCGATGTGCACCTTCTTTTCCAAGGTGAGGGCCCGTTTCATCACCATCAAATTTCATTCCATTTTCAATGAGATGATTCATTTCTTTCGGTCCTTCTTCAACTAAATAACGAACCGCATCTTCATTGTTATAATGACATCCTGCTACTAACGTATCTTCAAAATGATCATTTGGATTGTCATATGTAGCTACGGCTGCGGCAATTCCACCTTGCGCTAAATATGTATTATTATTACGATTCGTTTCCTTTGTGATAATAATCACATTCTTTTCGTGACAAATCTCTTTTGCAACACGAAGTGCCGCAACGCCACTTCCAATAATTAAGACATCTGCACTTGGCATAATTGTTGCCTCCTACTTTACACTTTTCAACTGTCTTGACACCTATATTTACATAGTTTTAAAATAATGACAAGAGTTTTTTTATAATTCTTATTTTCACTACCATTTAAAAAAATAAAAGAAATGTAACTCTTACTAGAGAGAGGAACTTACATGATGATATATCTTGATTATGCAGCTACTACACCTATGAGCGCGGAAGCATTACAAACATATATGAAAGCGGCATCGCAATACTTCGGAAATGAACAAAGTTTACACGATATTGGAGGAACGGCCTCTTCTTTATTACAAGTTTGTAGAAAAACATTTGCTGAAATGATTGGTGGAAAGGAACAAGGGGTATTCTTCACGAGCGGTGGGTCAGAATCGAACTACCTTGCGATTCAGTCCCTTCTCAATGCCCAAAATAAGAAGCATATTATTACGACACCTATGGAACATGCATCCATTCGAAGTTATTTTCAATCCTTACAATCAAAAGGGTATACAATTACTGAAATTCCTGTTGATAAAAATGGACTCATTCGTTTAATAGATTTAGAAGCGGCTATTACAGAAGATACCATTCTAGCAAGTATACAGCACGGAAACTCTGAAATCGGAACCGTTCAAAATATCGCAGAGATTGGGGCACTTTTAAAAAAATATAACGTTTTATTTCATTCAGATTGTGTACAAACATTTGGTAAACTTCCTATCCATGTTTTTGAGATGGGGATTGATAGTCTTTCTGTTTCAGCACATAAAATATACGGACCAAAAGGTGTCGGCGCTTGCTATATAAATCCGCAAGTTCGCTGGACACAAATATTTCCGGGGACTTCTCACGAAAAAGGATTTCGTCCAGGTACAGTGAACGTTCCTGGCATCGCAGCTTTTTTAACAGCTGCTGAGAATATATTGAAAAATCAACAAGAAGAAAGTTTACGTTTTAAAGAGTTACGCTCTTACTTTTTAGAGCAAATACGAACACTTCCGCTAAAAATTAAAGTAGAAGGTCATTCTACTTCTTGTTTACCACATATTATTGGGGTTACAATAAAAGGAATAGAAGGTCAATATACAATGCTAGAATGTAATCGCCGCGGTATTGCCATTTCTACCGGAAGTGCTTGCCAAGTCGGTAAACAAGAACCTTCGAAAACAATGCTTGCAATTGGAAAAACGTATGAAGAGGCAAAACAATATGTCCGCTTCTCTTTCGGACACCAAACAACGAAAGATCAAATTGATACTACTATTCATGCACTACACACAATTGGAAATCAATTTTATAGAGGTGTTAAATCATAATGAAACAAAATGAACAAAAAAAGATTTTAGGTGAAGAAAGACGACAGCTTATCCTTCAGTGGCTTCTCGCTGCAAATGAACCGTTATCCGGGAATGAGCTATCGAAAAAAACGAATGTAAGTAGACAAGTTATCGTGCAAGATATTTCCTTGCTTAAAGCACGAAACGAACCGATCATTGCGACTGCTCAAGGCTATTTATATTTAAAACCACAAGAGAAACAACAAGCTTTCGAACGCGTAATTGTATGCCAACATAAACCAGCAGAAGTACGTCAAGAACTTACAATGCTTGTTGACCACGGCATCACGATTAAAGATGTAAAGGTTGAGCATCCTGTATACGGTGACTTAACAGCATCCATCATGGTAAGCAATCGCTTTGATGTAGAGCAATATTTACAAAAAATCGAAAACACAAATGCTTCCTATCTTTCGCAACTAACGGATGGTATTCACTTACATACAATTGAAGCAGATTCAAAAGAAAAGTTAGATGCAGCTTGCGAGGCACTAGATAAAGCAGGATTTCTCGTTTATTAATAGCAATTAGAGATATATTAAACGACAACTTATGTTGTTTAAAAAAACAGTTTTAAGGTGTATCAACACTTTAGTTGATACACCTATTTTTTATGACCTTTATCACCATATGCATCTAAGAAACAATTTACTTTAATATAACGCCGTTTCTTTAATTTTTAAAAAATAACGTAATATCAAACAACAATATTTTTTTGAAATTTAATAACTCAAATAAGACAAAGGACGTTGATTTCATCCGTTATTCTTCCTTCTATGAAAAACATCTTTAGATATATTTTAAAACAACAAAATAATAAATTCTCTATATTTTATTTATGCACGTCTCTTTTGGAATGCATTCAACCCATTTTCGCTTATCATTTGGAATACCGTTTTCCATACACTATAATTAGGGTTTGGTTCTTTTCCTTTTCCCATCAATTTGAATTGATGTTCATACCAAGTAAGCTCTAACATAGAAGATATTTTTTTATCTAGTCTTTTCAAACCTGTTCGAATTGGCTTGATCGTAACTGTGTGATAATTGCCATGAATAATCTGATTCGGAAAATCAGGGTTTAATGCAAATAGCTTTCCGACACCAACCATGTCTACAGCTCCACTTTCAATTGCCTCATTCATGCCTTCTTCGGAACGGAAACCACCTGTTACGATCAACACCGCTTGTACGAGTGTTCGAGCCTTTTGAGCATAATCTAAAAAATACGCCTCACGTTTTTTCGTACTTTCGCGTACCCCGTCAAACATCTTAGGATTTTCATAGTTCCCACCAGAAATTTCAATTAAATCCATACCCAAATCGTCCATTTTTTTTAGTACTTTCATCGATTCTTCCTCAGTGAAACCGCCGCGCTGAAAGTCGGCAGAATTTAGTTTTAATCCAATTGGAAATTCCTCACCGACTTGTTTACGAATTTCATAATATGTTTCAATTAAAAATTTCATACGCCCATTTAAATCTCCACCCCATTCATCTTGACGCTGATTATGGTGAGGTGATAAAAATTGATTAATTAAATAACCATGAGCGGCATGGATTTGAACACCAGTAAAACCAGCCTTTTTTGCAATACGAGCGGCATTGCCAAATCGTTTAATTAACTGCCAAATTTCACCTGATGTTAATTCTCTTGGTTTATTAAAGAAATCTTTAATATCACCCGTAAGTGGAATGGCGCTTGGCGCAACTGGATTTTTAGATAATGTTTTCGGGGATTGTTTACCAGGATGATTTATTTGCATCCAAAGCTGCGTACCATTTTGCGTACCAGATTTTGCCCATCTTTTTAAGATATCTAAATCACGCTCATCTTCAATAACGACATTTCCCGGTTCGCCAAGTGCCTCACGATCAATCATGACATTGCCAGTCATAAGTAAACCAGCCCCGCCTTGCGCCCAACGACCGTATAGCTTTACTAGCTCTTCCGTTGGATTATTGTTTTTTGTAGCCATTGTTTCACTCATCGCAGCTTTATAAAAACGGTTTTTCACAGTGAATTTAGTTGATCTATTCATCGGCGTATTTAAAAGAGTCTTTTTCATTTTTTGTATCCTTTCTTTATTTATCCCGCTTTAATGGGCAGTAAGACCCCCACCTCAAAATTCAGCGAAAACAAAGAAGTTAGGTGAGGGGACGGGCTGCCCATTAAAGTCCGATTGGTGAGGGCTGATAATCAGTGGGGATGAAGAACCCCCCCACTAATTAAAGTTTCACTTTATTTGATGGCTCCCAATGCTCAGCAATGTAATCATCCATATTTTGAAGTAAATTCTTTACCATTTTTAAATTATTATTTTCAGGGTCAATGTAATAGAAATTCATCGTCGCAACACGTCTTACATTGACAACCTTTGCATCTTTCAGCACTTTTATATGATGGGAAACTGCAGGACGTGATAAATGTGTTTTACGTGTGATTTCGCCTACTCTCATTCCATCTTCACAGCCTGCTGCAATAAGGGTAATAATAATTGATTGTCGTGTAGAATCCCCAATTGCTGTTAAGACAGTTTGGCATGCCTTAAAATCGTCTGTTAATTTAATTAACTTTTCTACATTCTTCATCCACTGCATCTCCTTTCGTTCAATCAATTAAACCATTCAAATCTTATCATAAATATTTCACGAATAATCATTGGGAAAGAAAATGGAGACCATTGAAATAAGGTTCATTGGCTCAACATATACAAATTAAAAGTATTTGTGATACGATGCTTTAACAAACATTACTGAAATAATCATTTGTTAAGCAATGTTAAGTTGTTTTGTAAAAGAGGGTTATAGTAACGACAAGTAAGGAATATATGTAATTACAATTCCAAAAGTTGCATGAAGACATACGCGCTGGAAATATCTCTAAATAGGAGAGTAAAGGGGCTTTGACAGAAACATTAGTAAAGTTTTATACTAAATAAACATCTAAACGTTCGAACAATTAAACAGGGAGAGGTATCATGAGCAAAAAAACAATAAGCATATTAAGAGAATGTACCCCTATTTTTTCAATTCTGCAGGATTTAAATCGTCAAGACATATTGGTGTTACTGTATGATGAAGGAGAAATGTCTGTAAATCAGATAGTAGACCGACTTTCTTTATCTAGACCAGCTATTTCACACCACTTAAAGCATCTTTTAAACGCAAATCTCGTTACTGTTCAAAAACGTGCTACGGAAAGGTATTATGCTCTTTCTCTTGACAACTCCATTGTATTATTAAAACAACTAATTGAATCATTAGAAACCGATAACCAATTAAAGAAGTAATTAACAAAATAATATGCACAAGAATAAAAGTAGTATTTTACAATGCTACTTTTTTTACAAAGTGAATCAGAAAGTATTTATTGACAAAAATAAAAGAGTCAAATAATATTTTACTTACGAAACGTTCGGATGTTCGAACGTTCGAACTTAGTGACTTTCGAAAATTATTTTTAACATGATAAGGAGGAAACGAAATGACATACAGTAAACAAAACGAATGGCGTGAAATACAAGCCTATTTACCTAAAAAATATCACTTTACAGATAATTATCATCCAACAGAAGAATGGTGGAATTGGAAAGGACATGAGGTACATTTAGATTGTTTTCGGAATGAAAAGGCTCCTGTTAAAGTTATTTTATTACATGGAGTAGGTACGAACGGTAGACAGATGTCGATGATTTTAGGTGGTCCACTTTCAAAAGATGGCTTTGAAACAATCGCTATTGACATGCCTACTTATGGCGTTACAAAAGTAAAAGAAGGATCCGTAGTAAAGTATGATGATTGGGTCGATTTAGCATGTGATTATATCGACTATGAACAAAAACGTGATGATAGACCTATTGTACTGTACGGCTTAAGTGCAGGTGGGATGGAAACTTACCACGTTGCTGCAAAAAATAAGAAAGTTAAAGGAATCATTGGTATGACATTCCTAGATCAAAAAAATCAACAAGTTCGTGACGAAACAGCTAAAAATCTCGTTATGAGTCGTGTTGGAATACCTATGGCAGGCATTGCATGTAACATAGGACTTGAAAACTTTAAGATGAAAATGAGTACAGCTTCTAAAATGAGTGCCTTATGTAATAATGAAAAAGTAATGGAAATATTTAATCGTGATAAGACATCTGCTGCGAATAAAGCAAGCATGAGATTCTTAGACAGTTATGGTAATTACCAGCCTGCAATGGAACCAGAGGATTTTGATATATGTCCTATTCTTTTAACACAACCTGAGCAAGATAAATGGACACCATTACATTTAAGCACTCCATTCCTAAACAAAATAAAAAAAGTAGATGTAAAAATAGTCATGTTAGAAAATGGGGGGCATTATCCAGTGGAACAACCTGCATTAGATCAAATGCATGACGCTATTGTAGAATTTATTTATAAAGTTACAAAATAAATCTATTTATATAAATAAAAATATCAAGAAAAACAAATATTAGCTCGACACCCTTTCGTGTATAGATTTTTTATAGCAAGTCCATTTCATCTAGTAATAAACAAGAACCCAATTTCCCTATTTTAATATGGGAATTGGGTTCTTTTAACATTTAACCCCCCTTATCTTATTGCATGAAATCCATATTGTTTTGGCAGTGCCTCAACTTCATTTTTCTTTTCTTTCAGAAAAATCCACCATATTCTGCGATTTTATTTTTTAAAATGATATAATATTGTAATCAATTGTAAAGGAGATTTCATATGGGAATTGAACTCGTTCACTTTAGCATTGGCAAACCGAAACAAATGAAATATAGCGAAGATAAAGAAATGATTACCGGTATATGTAAAGAACTTACCGAAGAAGCTTTCCTATCAAAAGATGGCTTCCTTGGTGATGATGTAGCAGATTTAAAACACCATGGTGGACCTGATCGCGCCGTTTGCGTGTATCCACACGAGCATTACGCACTATGGGAAGAGGAATTTCAAACAACACTCCCAGCTTCTGCATTTGGCGAAAACATTACTGTAACAAATATGTTAGAGCGTGATGTTTGCATCGGAGATACATACAAATTGGGTGAAGCAATCATTCAGGTGACACAAGCAAGAGTACCTTGTAGCACGATTTCAAAACGCCTCGGCATTCCTGGCATACTGCCGCGCATTGTAGCAACTGGATTTACTGGCTACCTATGCCGCGTTCTTCAGGAAGGTACTGTACGTAAAGATTCAAAAATCACATTACTAGAGCGTCAACCGAGCAATGTTTCTGTCTTGTTCTCTAACGAAATTTATTTTCATAATAGAAAAGATAGAGATGGCATCGAAAAAATTCTTGCTGTTCCAGAACTAGCTGACGTTTGGCGTGGTCAATTAGAAGATCGTCTCGCGAAGTTAAAATAAAGAATCCCACCATTTATAGGTGGGATTTTATTTATCTATCACACGGTATAACCTAACTCCCCCTTATAACCAATAAGAAGAATAACTCCCCAGCACCGTAACAGAAAAACCAAGTGCTTCAAGTTCCATCGTTACGCCTGGCAATAATACGTCATCGTATGCTTTATCGACATCGATTAAGAAAAAGTAATTTCCAAGTCCTGTTTTCATCGGGCGCGATTCGATTTTAGATAAGTTTAATTTTCTCCATGCGAAAGCCGATAACACTTGATATAGTGCCCCTGCATAATCTGCAGGTAACGTTATCATAAGCGTCGTTTTCTCTCCGCGGTTTTCTCCGTTATTTGAGAGTATTGCTTTCTTTTTCTTATGCAGAACGAGGAAACGTGTATGATTGTTTTTATGCGTATGAATACCACTTCTTACAATCGTTAATCCGTATTTTTCTGCAGCCGCTTCATTTGCAATAGCCGCAATTTTTTCTTCAGGATGTTCTTTCACATATTGCGCTGCAGCACTTGTTGATGTCATATCTCGGGCAGTTACCCCTTTTAATTCTTCATTTAAAAACTTATGACATTGTGCAATAGCATGCGGATGAGAATGCACTGCATATACTTCTTCCCACACTTCTGCATACTGCGGATGTACAAGTAAATGTTGCTGAATTGGCACTGTAATTTCTCCTACAATAGAAAGTGGTTGCTCATGTACAAGATAATCAACCGTTATATTCACTGAACCTTCTATGGCATTTTCTAGTGGTACCACTGCATAATCTACATTTCCATTTGCAGCTGCATCAATACAGTCTGGAATCGTTCGATACGGTACATGCTCTGCTTCCGGAAAAAAACGACTCACCGCCATATTTGTAAATGTTGCTTCTGGTCCTAAATATCCTACTCGAATCATCGTCTTTTCCCCTCTTTTTCGTTTTCTTACTGTTATACCATACTTTTTAATATTCTTCTATGTAAATTTCGAATATTAAAAAAAGACTAGCATTTACTAGTCTAAATGTTTCTTATATTCTCTTTGAGCGAAAAAGAAATACATGATGCATGCGGCGATATAAAATAGAATAAACAAAG
>NZ_JAKUFR010000119.1:0-12107 GCF_022663555.1 Bacillus cereus group sp. BfR-BA-01381 | reverse complement strand
CCAGTGCAGCAAGTGGTAGTAGAATCTCAACAAGTACAAAAGCCAATTTCAAGTACGGAAGTAGAAGAGAAAGCATATGTTGTAAATCAAAGAGAGAATGATGTGCGAAATGTATTGCAAACACCACCGACGTATACGATTCCACCATTAACATTGCTATCGATTCCGCAGCAAGCAGCATTAGATAATACAGAATGGTTGGAAGAACAGAAAGAATTATTAGATACAACGTTTAATAATTTCCACGTTGGCGCACATGTTATTAATGTATCGCAAGGTCCAGCAGTAACTCGTTTTGAAGTACAGCCAGATCCAGGTGTAAAAGTAAATAAAATTACAAACTTAAGTGATGATATTAAGCTAAGTTTAGCGGCGAAAGATATTCGTATTGAGGCGCCGATTCCAGGGAAGAGTGCGATTGGAATCGAAGTTCCAAATAAAGAAAGTAAGCCAGTATTTCTTCGTGAAATTTTAAGAAGTCCTGTGTTTACAAAGAGCGAATCACCGCTTACAGTTGCGCTTGGACTTGATATTTCAGGTGATCCAATTGTAACGGATATTCGAAAAATGCCACACGGACTTATTGCGGGTGCAACAGGCTCTGGTAAAAGTGTATGTATTAACGCCATTTTAACGAGCATTTTATATAAAGCGAAACCACATGAAGTGAAGTTAATGTTAATCGATCCGAAGATGGTTGAGCTTGCACCATACAATTCTGTTCCGCATCTTGTAGCGCCTGTTATTACGGATGTAAAAGCAGCGACAGCTGCATTAAAATGGGCAGTTGAAGAAATGGAGCGCCGTTATGAATTATTTGCGCACGCAGGAGCTCGTGATTTAACTCGTTACAATACGATTGTAAGTGAGCGAGAAATTCCGGGAGAGACATTACCTTATATCGTTATTGTCATTGACGAGTTAGCCGACTTAATGATGGTAGCACCTGGTGATGTTGAGGAAGCAATTTGTCGTATTGCGCAAAAGGCACGTGCTTGTGGTATTCATTTATTAGTAGCGACGCAGCGTCCATCTGTAGATGTTATTACAGGTTTAATTAAGTCAAACATTCCAACGCGTATTGCGTTTACTGTATCATCTCAAGTTGATTCGCGTACGATTATCGATATTGGGGGCGCGGAGAAATTACTTGGCCGTGGTGATATGTTATTCTTAGGGAACGGCACATCTAAGCCAGTTCGTGTACAAGGTGTATATGTATCGGATGATGAGATTGAAAAAACAGTTGATCATGTGAAAAAGCAAATGAAGCCGAATTACTTATTTAAGCAAGAGGATTTATTAGCGAAAACAGAACAAGCTGAGTCGGAAGACGAATTGTTCCTTGATGCATGTCAATTTGTTGTAGAACAAGGGGGAGCGTCCACATCTTCTGTACAGCGAAAATTCCGCATCGGTTATAATCGCGCGGCACGTCTCATTGAAGAGATGGAATCGCAAGGAATTATTTCTGAAGGTAGAGGAACGAAGCCAAGAGACGTCCTTATTTCTGAGGATGAATTTGCCGCTATGCAGGAAACAAATGTATAGTAAACGGTTTTGCTGTATACTAAGAGAAAATGTTGGATAGTAAAGTAGGGAGTAAAGCGACATGAAAGAAATTGAATTAAAATTAAAAGGTGAAATAAATAGACTAACAAATAAAACATTTAAATTTGACGAACGTGTTGGAGAAGGTTGGTTCTCTGCCGTTTACTTTTTAAAGACTAGAGAAATCATCGAAGAATTTCGCCCGAAAAGTGTTGTAACGATGCAATTTTTCCAAAAGGAAAATGCAGTTCTTTGCGGAACAGATGAAGTCATTGCATTGCTACAAACATTCGCTAAAAATCCTGAGGAACTTGAGATTAACTCTTTAAAAGATGGCGATAAAATTAGTCCATTTGAAACAGTGTTAACAATTCATGGTCCTTATGAAAATTTCGGATTTTTAGAAGGTGTCATTGATGGGATTTTAGCTCGTCGTACATCGGTTGCAACAAACGTATATAACGTTGTCCAAGCTGCGCGTAGCGTAGATAAAGAAAAACCAGTTATTTTCATGGGAGACCGTGATGATCATTATACACAACAAGCTGGTGACGGTTATGCAGCATACATCGGAGGTATGAGCGCACAAGCGACGCATGCGATGAATGAATGGTGGGGCAAAAGTGGTATGGGGACGATGCCTCACGCATTAATTCAAATGTTTAATGGTGATGTTGTGGAAGCGGCAAAAGCATATCATAAGAAATTCCCAGAAGATGAATTAGTTGTATTAATTGATTACAACAATGATGTTATTACAGATGCACTTCGCGTAGCGCGTGAATTTGGATCAACATTAAAAGGTGTACGTGTAGATACGTCCCGCACGATGATTGATCAATACTTCATTCGCCACCCAGAAGTACTTGGAACATTCGATCCACGTGGTGTAAACCCATCGCTCGTATTCGCACTTCGTAAAGCACTTGATGAAGAAGGATTCCAGCATGTAGACATCGTTGTAACTGGTGGATTTGATGAGAAGCGTATTCGTGAATTTGAAGCTCAAAACGTACCTGTTGATATATACGGAGTAGGAAGTAGCTTATTAAAAATGAATATTGGCTTTACTGGTGATAATGTAGAATTAAATGGAAAACCAGAAGCGAAAGCTGGTCGTAAATATCGTCCAAACCCACGTTTAGAGCGTGTTCAATTAGAAAAAAGAGAAGATATGTAAAAGACAGAAAAACTGATAGGTGATTGACCCTATCAGTTTTTCTGTTATCATAGTATAGCGGCTTCTTTTTTGCTATAATGGATTTGTTATGGACATAAAAAAGAAGTACGTACGAGTTTATCCTGATAAGTGAAGGGAAGAATAACTTCACTACATCAAAAATGTATGATGATTACCAAAATAAGAAAAGATTCATATACTGTCTTATAGATAGGCCGTTGTATTAGTTCGAAATGTTGGAGGTTCTTTAAGATGACAGTTTACCATTTTGTAGGAATTAAAGGAACAGGAATGAGTTCATTAGCGCAAATTCTTCATGACATGAAGCATACTGTTCAAGGGTCTGATTATGAAAAGCGTTTCTTTACACAAACAGCGTTGGAAAAGCGTAGTATCTCGATTCTTCCTTTTGATAAAAGTAATGTAAAAGAAGGACAAGTGATTATTGCAGGAAATGCATTTCCTGATACGCATGAAGAAATCGTAGCAGCAAAAGAATTAAACATCCCAGTACATCGTTACCATCACTTCTTAGGTGACCTTATGAACCAATACACAAGTGTTGCTGTAACTGGTGCACATGGAAAAACATCAACAACTGGTTTGTTAGCCCATGTAATGCAAGGTGCACACCCTACATCTTACCTTATTGGAGATGGAACAGGGCATGGGGTAGAAAATAGTAAGTATTTTGTATTTGAAGCTTGTGAGTATCGTCGTCATTTCTTGTCTTACAATCCAGACTATGCGATTATGACAAACATTGATTTTGATCATCCGGATTATTTCACAGATATCAATGATGTATTCAATGCATTCCAAGAGATGGCATTGCAAGTGAAAAAAGGCATTATTGCATGTGGAGATGATGAAGAACTTCAAAAAATTCAAGCGAAAGTACCTGTTATTTTCTATGGATTTGGAGAAGATAATGATTTCCAAGTACGTAACATTCAAAAGAGAACAGATGGTACTATTTTCGATGTATTCGTTCGTAATACGTACTATGACACGTTCAAAATTACAGGATACGGCAATCACAGCGTATTAAATGCATTAGCAGTAATCGCGCTTTGCCATTATGAAAACGTTGATGTAGAAGCAGTTAAGCATCAGTTAACAACTTTTGAAGGCGTAAAACGTCGCTTTAATGAGAAGCCGATGGGAGAGCAAGTTATTATCGATGACTATGCACACCATCCGACAGAAATTAATGCAACGATTGAAGCAGCTCGTCAAAAACATCCAGAACGTGAAATTGTTGCTGTATTCCAGCCACACACATTCTCACGTACAGAAAAGTTCTTAGATGAGTTCGCTGAAAGCCTAAGCAAAGCTGATCAAGTATACTTATGTGATATTTTCGGATCAGCGCGCGAAAACAAAGGTGAATTAACAATCGAAGATCTGCAAAAGCGTATTGACGGTGCAGAACTAATTACAGATACAACAACGGATGTACTAAAGAAACATAAAAACGGCGTTCTCATTTTCATGGGCGCAGGAGACATCCAAAAATTCGAAGCAGCTTACGTAAAAGAAGTTCAAGTTGCAGAGAAGTAATAGAAAAGACGCATAGCTTAGCTGTGCGTCTTTTTTGTTGTGTTCGATACATTTAAAAAGCATGGATAGGTTGGTATTGTTTATTCTTTTTGTAGAGTTGTTTTAACAAAACGATATAAATTGAACTAAAAAGTACATATCCAATTAAATAATAGAATGAAAACATATCGAATTGTTTTGTTATGATGATGTGAATTGCGAAAAAAGTAAACGGAAGAGCGATTAAAAGCCTTGAGCTAATGGAAATTATTGTTTTAAAGTATTTTAATAAGTCTGTATTCCAATGGTTTTCTCTACAGATAAACCAAATGTTACTTGTTATAAAAGCTAGTACAAATGGCAAATTAGCTGAAATATTGATGAAGCCTAGTACAATAGGCACTGATAGAGCGCCAAGTGGACCGATAGATAGGCCAGAATAATATTTAATAAATGTATGTGTAGATTGCTGTACATCTTGAATAACGTCTTTATATTCTGCTGCAATTTCCTTTGCTAATTCTTTTGGAGGAAGAAATTCTTCAATCACTTGTGAAGGAATAACTCCTAATGGTATCCCTTCACTTTCTTTACTTAATGCATTTTCGTATAAATCGGATTCAATTTCTAACATATGTTGTTCTCGTGCTGATGTAGGTAAGTTCATTAAACCTTTGTGAAGGTCATGTAAGAAAGAAGCAATGAGTTCATTTGCAAAGAATTGTTCTTTGTTCATTTTTTATCCTCTCCTTTAGCTAGTAACATTAGAGCTTGATACACTTCCTCGTAATCATGTAAGCGATTATGTAAAATTTCTCTCCCTTCGTCTGTAATTCGGTAGTATTTTCTTTTTGGTCCATCACCGGACTCTTCCCAATAGGAAACGGCCCAATTGTTTTTCGTGATTCGATTTAATATAGGATAAATCGAACCGTTTGGGATATGAAATACAGGGATATCTTGTAATGCACTTGTAATTTCGTATCCGTACATAGGTTGTTTACTTATTAAAGACAAAATAGCGAGATCAAAAACACCTTTACGTAATTGAATTATAAAATTATCATTTTTTTCCATACTTTAACTATATATGATTCATATCTAGATATCAATCATATATAGTTGTTTTTTAATCTAGCGCCTGTAGTTACAATGATTATTTCTTTTGTAGAAGGAGTAAATATAGCACCCGCACAATGTATAGGGATGATATTAGTTATTATGGGAGTATTGTGTTCATCAGGTTTTATACAAATAAAATCAAAAGAAAGTGTGAATATTTAACATTTTTTATTTAGAAATGTTAGAATAATAAGAAAAATAAAAAGGGGAGCTAAAAAATGTTCACACTCCGAGTAGACGACGAAATCGAATTACAGTTATTAGAAAAGCATCATAAAGAGGAACTATATCAATTAATAAATCAAAACCGCAATCATTTAAGAAGATGGCTTCCTTGGGTAGATGGGACGAAATCTGCTGATGCTTATAATGAGATTTGTCCGATGTGGTTAAAGAAGTTTGCAGAGGGAGACGGTTTTGAAAGTGGCATACGTTATAAAGGAAAGCTCGTTGGGATGGTAGGTATTCATCCAGTGAGCTGGGGGAAGAAAGCGGCAAGTCTCGGATATTATCTTGCAGAAGATGCTGGTGGGAAAGGTATTATGACGCGTAGCGTGAAGGCTGTACTTCACTATGCATTTGAGAATTTAAAATTAAATAAAATGGAAATTAGATGCGGTGTTGAAAATGTGAAAAGTCGCGCTATTCCAGAACGTTTAGGGTTTAAGTTAGATGGTATTTTAAGAGATGATGAATGGCTATACGATCATTTTCACGATATCGCTGTATATAGTTTACTAGGTTCAGAATGGAAGGAGATCCGATGAACGAGAAGATACGCATTATTCCGTATGAAAGTACGTTTCAAGATGAAGTAGTAGATCTTATCGTTCATATTCAGCAAAAAGAGTACAATGTTCCCATTACGAAAGAAGAGCAGCCGGACCTGCTTGAAATAGAAACATTTTATCAAAGGAATCATGGTAACTTTTGGGTAGCAACTTATGATAGTAAAGTAGTTGGAACAGTGGCCTTATTAGATATTGGGAACGATCAAGTAGCACTAAGAAAAATGTTCGTAAAAAAAGAGTTTCGCGGAAAAGAGTGGGGCGCATCACATAAGTTGCTCCAAACGGCAATTTCGTGGGCTGAGAATAAAAAGCTGAAAGACATTTACTTAGGAACGACAGTTAAATTTTTAGCAGCACATCGCTTTTATGAAAAGAATGGTTTTCAAAGTGTGAGTATAGATGAGTTGCCAAAAAGTTTTCCAGTGTTGCAGGTGGATAAGAAATTTTATAGATATATTGTTTAAGAAGGTCATGTAGAAATGGCCTTTTTTTATGAACTAAAATGGAAAAAGTGGTATAATTTAGGTTAGGGGGTGCGTGTATGAACTTTCCGATTCAAAGAAGTAAGTCAGTAGTCATTTTCGTTTGTCTTACGTTAGCTTTTATGTTTGTATATCCACTCGTCATGATTATCGCTAATAAAGAGCAGTGGATGACAGCGTTAATTGGGATGAGTTTATGCTTCCTTGTTAATGTACCACTCGTTTGGGAAGTATTTATTAAAAAGCATAAAGTAGAAAATGGTGTATTAAAGTACGGTGTTTTAAATGACGATATCGTATTGAAAGAGATAAGAATCATTCGTCAAGTTGGGAAATCTCTTGAAATTACGACCAATGCATACAAAGTACATATGGTTGCGATGCCGCAACATATGACTGAATTTTTGGCGCTTATTGAGAAAGAGAATCCAAATGTGAAAATAGAAATGGTAGGGAAGAAATGAAATATGTAAAACCTTTGTTTTGTTTAGAAATATTATTTGTGCTTGTTGGTTGCACTAGAGTATATATGAAATGGGATCTGCCTTTATATGTACCAATATTAATAGGTACTATCGCAGTGGCGCTTTTATATTATTTTCATTTTCAGCAAACGAAAAGCGAGAAAAGTAGCTCTATATAGTTAGGAGAATTAGAAATGAAAAAAGTCCTTATGTTATTTGTATTTCTGCTAACCGCATCCTTTCTTTTACTAGGATGTAGTACGAAGAAGGAAAAGACGGATCTAAACTTAGAAAAGGCACAAAAAGTTGAAATTGAATCACTTACTGATTCAATTGAAAAGAAAGTAATTACCGATAAGAAAGAAATTGAAAAGCTGTTTGAAGTCATGAAAATGGATAAGTGGGAAATGCAGTCAGCTCCTTTAGATACTCCGCAAGGGAAAACATTTAAAATGTATCAAGAAGGTACAACAAAATTATCGGAGTCGAGTAAAGATAAAAAGGAATTACATGAAATTGGTACGATGATAGTATATAAAGATGTCCCGTATGTTGAAGTTGAAATGAAAAATAAGAAAATGAGTTTTAAAGTGCCAGAAGATGTGGCGAAAGAGTTATTAAAGTATTAAAAAAACGCTCGGAAAAAATCCCGAGCGTTTTTCATTATTTTAAGTTCTCTGGGTTTAAAGCTTCTAATTCAGGTACAACGAAGCGTCCGTCTTTACGGATTAGTACGTCGTCGAAGTAAATTTCGCCGCCGCCGTATTCAGGACGTTGGATACATACTAAATCCCAGTGAATGTTCGAGTTGTTGCCGTTCCATGCATCGTCATAAGCTTGTCCAGGAGTGAAGTGGAAGCTGCCATCGATTTTTTCATCGAATAGGATGTCTCCCATTGGATGTAAGATGTATGGGTTTACGCCAATTGCGAACTCACCAACGTAGCGTGCGCCTTCGTCTGTATCAAAGATTTTGTTAATGCGTTCTGTATCGTTTGCAGTTGCTTCAACGATTTGGCCGTTCTCGAACTTAAGTTGTACATTTTCAAATGTATAACCGTTGTAAGGAGATGGCGTGTTGTAAGAAACTGTACCGTTAACAGAATCACGAACTGGTGCAGAGTATACTTCACCGTCTGGAATGTTTAAATGACCTGAGCATTTAATTGCTGGAATGTCTTTAATAGAGAATGTTAAGTCAGTTCCAGGTCCAGTTAGGCGCACTTTATCTGTTTTATTCATTAATGTAACAAGGCTATCCATCGCCTTATCCATTTTACCGTAGTCTAAGTTACAAACTTCGAAGTAGAAGTCTTCGAAAGCTTCTGTGCTCATTTTAGCAAGCTGCGCCATAGAAGCATTTGGGTAGCGAAGAACAACCCAGCGTGTTTTTGGAACGCGGATGTCTCTATGAACTTTTTTACCAACTGTTTGACCGTGAATTTGCATTCTTTCACTTGGCACGTCAGCTTGTTCGTTAATGTTATCGCCAGAGCGAAGACCGATATAAGCGTCCATATCTTTCATTACGCTTGCTTCATATGCAGCGATTTGTTCAAAATGTTCTTCAGTAGCACCCATTAATAAAGAGCGATCTACTTGATGATCTTTTAAAGAAACGAATGGGAAACCACCAGCTGCATATGCTTCTTTAACAAGTGCAGTTACAAGTTCTTTTTGTAAGCCAAAGTTTTCAATTAATACTTTTTCGCCTTTTTGTAAGCGGATAGAGTAGTTAATTAAATTGTATGCTAACTTTTCAATGCGTGGATCTTTCATATGTAAAGCCTCCCTACTAATTATGTATCCTCTCCTATTGTAACCTACTTAGTGGAATTTGTTGAATCATTTATGTTAAAGTTAACGAATAAGTATGAAAATTCTAATGGAAAGATAGGGATTAGAACGAAACGGAAAATGATTGTATAATAGGGGAAAGTATGAAAAAGATAAAGGAAGTGATGAAATGCAAGTTCTTTTATATGTAAGTGCAGCTATTATCGCGGTTGCTTTCGCTGTATTAGTAGTGTATGTATGCAGAACGTTGTTATCGGTTCAGAAGACGTTAGAAAACGTTGCAAGTACGTTAGAAGGTTTAGAAAAGCAAATGCAAGGGATTAGCGTAGAGACGGAGCAATTATTACATAAAACAAATGCGTTAGCTGATGACATTCAACAGAAGTCACAATCATTAAATAAAGTAGTATCGGGTGTAGATGGAATTGGAACGACAATTCATTCTTTAAATACGAAACTTCGTAATGTATCAGAGTCTGTTACGGATGAAATTGAAAATAATGCAGATAAAGTAGCGCAAGTTGTACAGTGGAGTAGCGCAGCAATTGAAGTATACAATCATTATCGTGCGACAAGACAAGAGAAAAAGGTTGAAAAAGAAGAACGTAAATTAGAAAGACTCGAGAAAAAAGCTGAAAAGAAAGAGAAGCGCTCTAGACTTCGTATGAGAGGTGAATCGTAATGAATATGACAAAACTTGAAACAATTGAAGAGCTTGAAGTACTAGTAGAAAAAAACGAGCCTTATGTTCTTTTTAAACATAGTACGACATGCCCGATTAGTCATGGTGCCTATACAGAATTTCAAGCTTATTGTAGTGAAGAAAGAGCGGTACCAGCGTATTACTTATACGTACAAGATGCGAGAGATGTTTCGAATCGTGTTGCAGAACAGTACAGCATGAAACATGAATCTCCGCAAGTGTTATACATAAAAGATGGGATGGTAGTATGGAATACGTCTCATTGGAACATTAAAAAAGATGCTTTAGAAGAGAATATTAAGTAAAAAGAAGCAAGCAAAAGGTGCTTGCTTCTTTTTTTTGTTTTTGTTGAAATATATTTAATGGTAAACTGTTAATAGTTCAAACTAAATAACTAGATTGTTGAAAGTAGGTTTTAAGTAATGAAGAAAATGGCATTATCCTTCGCAGTCGTAAGTTTATTACTAGGAGCTTGTAGTAATGATACGATTAGTAAGAAGGATGAAGTTATACAGAAAGATACGAAAGAAAAAAGTATGATTCCGAGAACTGCTGTTTCTAAAGATTATTATAGAACTGTAATTCCTTTAAAAGAACAAAAGGTTATAAATACAGCTAATGTAAAAACAAATTCTAAATTAGATTTAGCAGAGTATGAAAATGGTTTAATGAATATTGCAAAAGAGCAATTTGATACAGAAAATCATGTGCTTCAATTGAATCAGTATATTCCTGAGAAGTTAGTTGATGAACTAGTCGCAAAAGTAGAAGCGCCCGTTTTGACAAATATTATAGAACAAGACTATTTCGGGAAACAGAATTCAAATGAATTAAGTTTATCTGGCGTTGTAATTGGGTTAGCTATGTCTTCAAATGTATCGAATGAAGAAGCAATGTCTAAAGGGACTGAAGTTGCCAAGCAGCTTATTGAAGCTATTCATAAAAATGACAAGTATAATAAATCCCCAATTACGTTTGCTATTTTTAAGCAAGAAAGTACAAGTTCTTTAAAAAATGGTACGTATATTGCTAGTGCTACCGTTCAAAAGAATGATATGAACCTTGGAAATTGGAATGCGATTGAAGAAAAAGCGTATTCATATCCTTCCGATGAATTTACACAAGCACATGGAGAAGATAATGAAAAAATAAATAAATTTACTGAGGCAATGAAAGGTTTTTCTCCTGGAGACTTTATCCCAGTAAATGCTAAAGTTTCTTATAAGAAAAATCAAATGGATACATTAAATATGAATATTGTTATTAAATATAACGGTAAAACAGAATTAATGGCTTTTACTCAACTCGCCGCTCAAAGTATGTTAGACCAATTACCGAAAGATGCAAAAGTACAATTGCAGATAAAGTCCGAGAATAAAATCGAGGCAATTGTTATAAAAGAGAAAAACAGCGATAAACCGTTTGTTTCCTTCTTATAAAAAAAGACAGTGTTTAAACTGTCTTTTTTTATTGTAAATAAAAGTGTGTTATGACGGGTGAGCCAAATCAAATTCAGAAAAGTAAGAGGTGAATAATATGAACTTAAAAGATTTAAAACATAAACATATTAAGTATGATTGGAAAACTATTTTTGTAGGCGTCCAAGAAAATTATTTTAGCAAAGACGTTATTTCTGATTATGCAGTAGAATTAATGGGAATTGGTGATGAAAGCGAGTTTGTTAATGAACTTACATGGGGAGTCTCTAATGAAGATTTAGGTAAGATAATGTTAGAAATAAAAACTAATTATTTTCCTCAATTAGATGAAGAAAACAAAATGTTAGTGGAGGAGAAAAGAAAACTAAGATTTGTTTATTTATCTGAAATAAAAGAAAGGTGTAAAGAAGATAATGAGTTATTAAATAAAATTACAGAGTTTTATGGAAATCATCACTATCCAGAAGATATGGTGAGATTTGTTAATTATATGCCTCAAGAAGTTCCGACTACGAAAGAAGATATATTGAATAGGTTTGGGGAATTTTTGAAATTAGAGGAAATACGTTATAGTTAGTGTCTGAAAATGGAAAAATAAAATGTATTGAAATTAATGGTGATGGAAATCAGTATTTTATTATGGGACCATGCGCAGTGGAAAGTTATAAACAAATATATTAAGTTGCTGAAGTAATGAAAGAACGCCGCGTAATACGCTCCATATTTCCCACTGTACTGATTTTAAAGAGAGAAGCCTATTTATACCCCTTGCATCGACAATTGTGAAGTACTCCCAGATCCAGCGCATCAAATGCCTATCATTGTCGGTTTTTGTTGGTAAGTCGATATATGAAAAAAATCGCTAATATAATTGGAGTCGTGGTTGATATATTTGGGAAATTGCTAATATAATTGGAGTCGTGGTTGATATATTTGGGAAATTGCTAATATATTTTGAGTTGCGGTCGATATATTCGAAAAATCACCAATATAAATTTCATTTACTATTGTACTGCTTGAAATAAGGTTTCTACTT
>NZ_JAKUFR010000118.1:0-12131 GCF_022663555.1 Bacillus cereus group sp. BfR-BA-01381 | reverse complement strand
CGGTGCATCACGTGTACGTGATTTATTCGAAAATGCAAAGAAAAATGCTCCTTGTATCATTTTCATTGATGAAATTGATGCAGTAGGACGTCAACGTGGTGCAGGTCTTGGTGGTGGCCATGATGAGCGCGAGCAAACGTTGAACCAATTACTTGTTGAAATGGATGGCTTCGGTGCAAACGAAGGTATTATTATCATCGCTGCGACAAACCGTCCTGATATTCTTGACCCAGCATTATTACGTCCAGGTCGTTTTGACCGTCAAATTACAGTAGATCGTCCAGATGTAAATGGCCGTGAAGCTGTACTGAAAGTACATGCTCGTAATAAACCGCTTGATGAGAATATCAACTTAAGAGCAATTGCAACTCGTACACCGGGATTCTCTGGTGCCGATCTTGAAAACTTATTAAACGAAGCTGCGTTAGTAGCTGCGCGTCAAGATAAGAAGAAAATTGATATGAGTGACATTGATGAAGCAACGGATCGTGTTATTGCAGGTCCGGCTAAGAAAAGTCGTGTTATCTCTGAAAAAGAACGTAATATCGTTGCTTTCCATGAAGCAGGCCATACTGTAATTGGTGTTGTTCTTGATGAAGCAGATGTCGTTCATAAAGTAACAATTGTCCCTCGTGGTCAAGCTGGTGGATATGCAGTAATGCTTCCGAAAGAAGATCGTTACTTCATGACAAAGCCAGAGTTACTTGATAAAATTACTGGTTTACTTGGTGGTCGAGTAGCCGAGGAGATTGTATTTGGTGAAGTGAGTACAGGTGCTCACAACGACTTCCAACGTGCGACTGGCATTGCAAGACGTATGGTAACGGAATTTGGTATGAGTGATAAGCTTGGACCAATGCAATTTGGTAGCTCACAAGGTGGTCAAGTGTTCTTAGGAAGAGACTTCCATTCAGAACAAAACTACAGTGATGCAATTGCACACGACATCGATGTGGAAATGCAAACGATTATGAAAGAATGTTATGCTCGTGCAAAAGACATTCTTACTGAAAATCGTGATAAGTTAGATCTTATTGCAAAAACGTTACTTGAAGTAGAAACGTTAGATGCTGAGCAAATCAATCATTTATGTGATTATGGCAGATTGCCAGAACGTCCAACATCTTCAGCTGATGTGAAAGTAAACATCAACATGAAGAAGGATGATGAAGAATCAGAAGATAAGTAAGAAATGAAGGAGTGACGGTGGTCACTCCTTTTTTTTATTTGTGTAACGAAATGAAGTAGAAAAAGAATTTAAATAAATCTGGTATTAAAAATTGAAATAGGGAGTAATCTTTTTGTAAAATGATGAGGACAGAAAAGCTGATTATATAAGTATGTGTGATATGATGTTTTTATAAGTTTTATACATACTGCACAAATATAGATTAAATAAGATAAGTGGTGAGAATATGATTTTTGTATTGGATGTAGGGAACACAAATGCTGTACTGGGCGTGTTTGAAGAGGGGGAACTTCGTCAACATTGGCGCATGGAAACAGATCGTCATAAGACAGAAGATGAATATGGAATGCTTGTAAAACAGTTGCTTGAGCATGAGGGTCTTTCGTTTGAAGATGTAAAAGGTATTATCGTGTCTTCAGTCGTACCACCAATTATGTTTGCTTTAGAGCGCATGTGTGAAAAGTATTTTAAAATTAAGCCGCTTGTAGTAGGTCCTGGAATAAAAACAGGGCTAAATATTAAATATGAAAATCCACGTGAAGTAGGTGCGGATCGAATCGTAAATGCAGTAGCAGGAATTCACTTATATGGAAGTCCGCTTATTATTGTCGATTTTGGTACGGCTACTACATATTGTTATATTAACGAAGAAAAGCATTATATGGGTGGCGTTATTACACCGGGAATTATGATTTCAGCAGAGGCTTTATATAGTAGAGCGGCAAAACTTCCTCGTATTGAAATTACAAAACCAAGCAGTGTTGTTGGGAAGAATACGGTAAGTGCGATGCAATCTGGTATTCTTTATGGTTATGTTGGACAAGTGGAAGGTATTGTTAAGCGCATGAAAGAGGAAGCTAAACAAGAACCAAAAGTTATTGCAACAGGTGGATTAGCGAAATTAATTTCAGAAGAATCGAATGTAATTGATGTTGTAGATCCATTCTTAACATTAAAAGGTTTGTATATGTTATACGAGCGTAATGCAAATTTACAGCATGAGAAAGGTGAATAAATAAGTATGAAAGATTATTTAGTAAAAGCGTTAGCGTTTGATGGTGAAGTGCGTGCGTATAGTGTACGTACTACAAATACGGTAAGTGAGGCGCAAAGACGTCATGATACATGGAGAACAGCTTCAGCGGCACTTGGTCGTTCTTTAACTGCAGGTACAATGATGGGTGCAATGTTAAAAGGTGACCAAAAGCTAACGATTAAGGTAGAAGGTAATGGTCCAATTGGTCCTATCTTAGTAGATGCTCATGCAAATGGGGATGTGCGTGGTTATGTAACGAATCCACATGTTGACTTTGAAGGAACAGAACAAGGGAAATTACGTGTATATCAGGCGGTAGGTACTGAAGGATTTGTAACGGTAATTAAAGATATTGGTATGCGTGAGCCGTTTATTGGTCAATCTCCAATTGTTTCAGGAGAATTAGGAGAAGACTTCACATATTATTTTGCAGTTTCTGAGCAGACGCCTTCTTCTGTAGGTGTTGGTGTCCTTGTAAATGGAGATGATAGCATATTAGCAGCGGGTGGATTTATTCTTCAAATTATGCCAGGTGCACAGGAAGAAACAATTTCATTCATTGAAGAGCGTTTACAGAAGATCCCTCCTGTATCAACATTGATCGAACAAGGGCTTTCTCCAGAAGAGTTACTGTATGCAGTCCTTGGAGAAGATAAGGTAAAAGTATTAGAAACGATGGATGTTCAATTTAATTGCACATGCTCTCGCGAACGTATCGAGAGTGTGTTAATTAGTTTAGGTAAAACGGAGTTAGAGCAAGTTCGTGAAGAAGAAGAAGAAACAGAAGTTCATTGTCATTTCTGTAATGAGCGATACAAGTTCTCTAAAGAAGATATTACAAATTTAATTGAGAATTTGTAATAAGGCAATTCCCCCTCTAAATACATTGACAAACAGGGAATTTTCTGACAAAATCTAAATATAGATAAAACCAATAAAAATACTCGGTGTTAGGAGTGACAGGAATGCGAGTGGCACAATCAGTTTCAGAATTAATCGGGAAAACGCCGATCGTTAAGTTGAACCGCATCGTAGAATCAGACAGCGCAGATATATACTTAAAATTAGAATTTATGAATCCAGGGAGCAGTGTTAAAGATCGTATTGCATTAGCTATGATTGAAGATGCTGAGAAAAAAGGATTATTAAAAGAAGGCGATACAATCATTGAACCGACAAGTGGTAACACAGGAATTGGTTTAGCGATGGTAGCAGCTGCTAAAGGATATAAGGCAATTTTAGTAATGCCAGAAACAATGAGTATTGAACGTCGTAATTTATTACGTGCTTATGGTGCGGAATTAGTATTGACTCCAGGTCCTGAAGGAATGGGTGGAGCAATTCGTAAAGCGACTGAATTAGCAAAAGAGAATGGTTACTTTATACCACAACAGTTCAAAAACCAATCGAATCCAGAAATTCACCGTTTAACAACAGGTCCAGAAATTGTTGAACAAATGGGCGACCAATTAGATGCGTTTATTGCAGGTATTGGTACGGGTGGAACGATTACTGGTGCTGGTGAAGTGCTGAAGGAAGCGTATAAAGATATTAAAATTTATGCAGTAGAACCTGCGGATTCACCAGTATTATCTGGTGGGAAACCAGGTCCACATAAAATCCAAGGAATTGGGGCTGGATTTATCCCAGAGACATTGGATGTAGAAGTATATGATGAAATTGTTCAAGTGAAAACGGAGCAAGCGTTTGAATATGCAAGAAGAGTGGCGAAAGAGGAGGGTATTCTAGTTGGTATCTCTTCTGGAGCAGTTATTTATGCAGCAACAGAAATTGCGAAAAAGTTAGGCAAAGGGAAAAAGGTACTTGTTATTATCCCAAGTAACGGTGAACGTTATTTAAGTACACCACTTTATCAATTTGAGTCTTAATTATATGTGATTGAAAAAGCATCCTTGAAAAAGGATGCTTTTTCTTTTTGGATTGGAAATAGGAAAAGAGTGAATGACTAGAAAACTTCATGTAAAATAAGAGGTAGTATAATTAATTTATTTTCACTAGCCCTCGAGGATAATCATTCTCCATATACATAACACATGTAGTTTGAAATGATTAATCTAAAAGGGTGGGATAAAAGAAGACGGGGTGTTGATATGCAACGAAGAAAATCTTTAGCGCTTTCTATTCCATATCAGTTAGATTTCTTTAAGCAATATAAATTTCTTTCTAAGGATAAACCGCAACATATTTTGTTAGAGAGTGGGCGTGGCGGTCGTTATAACATTGTGGGGTTAAACCCGGTAGCGGTAATCCGAGGGAAGGGTGAAACGTTACATATAAGTGAAAGTGGTAAGGAAACAATAAAGCAAGGAAACCCATTAGATTTAATGCAGGAATATATGGAGCGATGGAAAACGGATTATAATCCGGAATACCCGCCTTTTCAAGGTGGTGCAATTGGTTATTTTAGTTATGATTGCATCCGTTATATTGAAAAGCTTCCTTCTCTTGCGGAGGATGATATTAATATACCTGATATATTCTTTTTATTATTTGATGATGTATTTGTGTATGATCAAGAAGAAAAATTATTATGGATTATTACACATTATGTAGATAAGCATGAAGAGGCAAAAGAACGATTAAATGAATGGAAGGTTCTTTGGACGACAGAAGCGCCAGAAGTGACTATGCCGTTTGCGTGCCCTGAAAAGAAAAGTGAAGCAGTTGCTTTTACTGAAGAAGGTTTTATGAAGGCAGTTGAATGTATTCAAGAATATATTGGGGCTGGTGATGTGTTCCAAGTAAACTTGTCAACAAGACAAGAAAGAACGTTACAAACACATCCACTAGAAATTTATACAAGTCTTCGCGAAATTAATCCATCTCCATATATGGGTTACTTGGAGCTTGGGGATTTTCAAATTGTTAGTGGATCGCCGGAGTTGTTAATTAAGAAACAAGGAACTGAAGTAAGTACAAGACCGATTGCTGGAACGAGATCTAGAGGAGCGAATGAGCAAGAGGATGAAGAGTTGGCAAGAGAATTAATTGAGAATGAAAAAGAAAGAGCAGAACACGTTATGCTTGTGGATTTAGAACGAAATGATTTAGGGCGTGTTTGTAAATATGGCACTGTAGAAGTAGATGAATTTATGGTAATTGAGAAATACTCACACGTTATGCATATTGTTTCTAATGTGCGTGGTGAGGTGGAAAAAGATAAAGATGCTTTTGATTTAGTGAAGGCTGTGTTCCCTGGGGGGACAATTACTGGAGCCCCGAAAATACGTACGATGGAAATTATTGAAGAATTAGAACCTGTTCGCAGAGGGATTTATACAGGTTCAATCGGTTGGATTGGTTATTCTGGAGATACAGAATTGAATATCGTGATTAGGACACTTCTTGCTAAAGATGGAAAAGCGCATGTACAAGCGGGAGCGGGAATTGTAATTGATTCAAATCCGGAAAATGAATATAAAGAGTCGTTAAAAAAGGCGATTGCTTTATGGCGTGCAAAAGAACGTAGCGAAGAAACGGTTAGGTGAGAGAAATGATATTAATGATTGATAATTATGATTCTTTTACATTTAATTTAGTACAGTTTCTTGGAGAACTTGGACAAGATCTTGTTGTTAAACGTAACGATGAAGTGACTATTTCAGATATTGAGAATATGAAACCAGACTTTTTAATGATTTCGCCAGGTCCATGTAGTCCGAATGAGGCAGGGATTAGTATGGAGGTTATTCGATACTTTGCTGGAAAAATTCCGATTTTTGGGGTTTGTCTTGGGCATCAATCTATTGCGCAAGTGTTTGGTGGAGAGGTTGTCCGTGCAGAGCGATTAATGCATGGGAAAACATCGCTTATGCATCATGATGAGAAGACGATTTTTTCGGATATCCCTAATCCGTTTACCGCGACGCGCTATCATTCCCTTATTGTTAAGAAAGAGACGTTACCTGATTGTTTAGAGGTAACGTCTTGGACAGAAGAAGGGGAAATTATGGCGCTTCGTCATACAACATTACCGATTGAAGGTGTACAGTTCCATCCGGAATCTATTATGACTTCTCATGGGAAAGAGTTGTTGCAGAACTTCATTCGTAAATATAGTCCAAGTGTGACATCATGTTAATTTACGTAAATGGTCAGTATGTAGAAGCGGGTGAAGCGAGAATTTCGCCATATGACCACGGTTATTTATATGGACTTGGAGTTTTTGAGACGTTTCGTATTTATAACGGTCATCCTTTCTTATTGGATGATCATTATGACCGTTTAATAAATGCGCTGGATACGTTGCAAATTAAATGGTCGATGACGAAAGATGAAGTAATGCTTATTTTGAAGAATTTACTCGTTAAGAATAAATTAGAGCATGCGTATGTCCGTTTTAATGTATCGGCGGGTATAGATGAAATTGGATTGCAAACAGAAATGTATGAAGAGCCGTCTATTATTGTTTTTATAAAACCTTTAGCGGCCCCGGGAGATGTAGTGGAAAAAGAAGGGGTTGTCTTAAATCAAGTGAGAAATACACCAGAGGGTGCATCTCGCTTGAAGTCTCACCATTATTTAAATAACATTTTGGGGAAACGCGAAATAGGCAATGTTGTGAATAAGGAAGGTATTTTCCTTACTGAAACAGGTTATGTTGCAGAGGGAATTGTTTCGAATCTCTTTTTTGTAAAAGGTGATATTTTATATACACCTTCTTTAAAAACGGGGATTTTAAATGGTATCACTCGTGCGTTTATTATAAAGGTTGCTGAAAAGATGGGTATAGAAGTAAAGGAAGGTCTCTTTACAAAAAATGAATTACTTTCAGCCGATGAAGTCTTCGTAACAAACTCGATTCAAGAAATTGTTCCGCTTAATCGTATAGAGGGGCGAGATTTCCCGGGTAAAGTAGGTTTGGTTACAAAAAGGTTTATGAATCTTTATGAAATGCAGAGAGAGAAATTGTGGAGCAGAAATGAATTACGAAGAGGAGATGTGTAGTTTGGAGTGGGATTATGATTTGCGCTGCGGCGAATATACATTGAACTTAAATGAAAAAACGTTAATTATGGGGATTTTAAATGTAACACCAGATTCGTTTTCTGATGGTGGGAGTTACAACGAGGTAGATGCTGCAGTACGCCACGCGAAAGAAATGCGAGATGAAGGTGCTCATATTATTGATATTGGTGGCGAATCTACTCGTCCGGGCTTTGCTAAAGTATCGGTGGAAGAAGAAATAAAACGAGTTGTTCCAATGATTCAGGCTGTTTCAAAAGAGGTGAAATTGCCTATTTCTATCGACACGTATAAAGCGGAAGTTGCAAAGCAAGCAATTGAAGCTGGTGCTCATATTATTAATGATATTTGGGGAGCGAAGGCGGAACCAAAAATCGCTGAAGTTGCAGCTCATTACGATGTACCTATTATCTTAATGCATAATCGCGATAATATGAATTATCGTAATTTAATGGCTGATATGATTGCTGACTTATATGACAGTATTAAAATTGCTAAAGATGCTGGCGTGCGAGATGAGAATATCATTTTAGACCCAGGTATCGGTTTTGCTAAAACGCCTGAACAAAATTTAGAAGCGATGCGTAATTTAGAACAGTTAAACGTACTAGGTTATCCAGTTCTCTTAGGTACTTCGAGAAAGTCCTTTATTGGGCATGTGCTAGATTTACCGGTAGAAGAACGTCTTGAGGGGACGGGAGCTACCGTTTGTCTTGGTATTGAAAAGGGTTGTGAGTTTGTTCGTGTTCATGATGTGAAGGAAATGGCGCGTATGGCTAAGATGATGGATGCGATGATTGGTAAGGGGGTAAAGTAATTGGATAAAATTTATATTCATGATATGGAGTTTTACGGTTATCATGGTGTATTCCCAGAGGAAAATAAATTGGGCCAGAGATTTAAAGTGGACTTAACGGTGGAATTGGACTTGAAGCGAGCGGGAGAAAGTGATGACTTAGAGCAGTCTGTTAATTATGGAGAACTTTTCGAGTTATGTAGGAAAGTTGTAGAAGATAGAACATATAAGCTTGTAGAGAGTATTGCTGAAAATATTGCTACAGATATATTGAAACAGTATGAGAGTATTTCAAGATGTACGATAAAGGTAATTAAACCAGATCCGCCGATACCGGGACATTATCGTGCTGTAGCGGTAGAAATTACGAGAGAACGTCCATGAATAATATAGCTTACATTGCATTAGGTTCAAATATTGGAGAACGTTATACGTATTTAACTGAAGCGATTCAGTTTCTGAATAAAAATCCTTATATCAAAGTTGAGGATGTTTCGTCTGTATATGAGACGGAACCGGTTGGCTATACTGACCAAAGTTGCTTTTTAAATTTAGTTATAAAAATTTCTACCAATTTATCACCGCAAGAATTATTGAAAGTAACGCAAAAAGTAGAAAATGATCTAGGAAGAAAAAGGGAAATTAGGTGGGGACCTAGGACTATCGACCTTGACATTTTACTATATAATCAAGAAAATATTGAAGCAGAGAATCTTATTGTTCCGCATCCGCGGATGTTCGAAAGAGCTTTTGTTATCGTTCCGTTGTTAGAGATTAATCAAGATATAAAACAAAACATTTCACGTTCACAAGTAGAAGAAATGAAAAGGCGAGAGGGAGTAACGGTATGGAAGCAGAAAAATGGGGAAGACGCATTCGTGCTTTTCGAAAACTAAAAGGTTACACGCAAGAAGGTTTTGCAAAAGAATTAGGGGTATCTGTATCTGTTTTAGGTGAAGTTGAGCGAGGGAATCGATCGCCTTCCCAAGACTTTGTAGTGGAAGTTGCTAAAGCATTAAAGGTCTCGATAGATGAGCTAATGCCAAAGTGACCATGAAGGAAGGAGTAAATCGAGTGTTAAAAATCGCAAATATTGAGATGAAAAATCCGGTTGTATTAGCACCGATGGCGGGAGTGTGTAACTCTGCATTCCGTTTGACAGTAAAAGAATTCGGTGCAGGCCTAGTTTGTGCTGAAATGGTAAGTGATAAGGCGATACTACTGAACAATAAAAGAACATTAGATATGCTATATATTGATGAGAGAGAAAAGCCATTAAGTTTACAAATTTTTGGTGGCGAGAAAGAAACTCTTGTAGATGCTGCGAAATACGTAGATCAATATACGACAGCAGACATCATTGATATTAATATGGGGTGCCCAGTACCAAAAATCGTTAAGTGTGATGCAGGAGCAAAGTGGCTTTTAGACCCAAATAAAATATATGAAATGGTAGCGGCAGTTGTAGATGCTGTAGAAAAACCAGTTACAGTTAAAATGCGTATTGGTTGGGATGAGGATCATATTTTCGCAATCGAGAATGCGAAGGCTGTTGAGCGTGCTGGTGGACAAGCGGTAGCAGTTCATGGGCGCACACGAGTACAAATGTATGAAGGAAAAGCGGATTGGGATATTATTAAACAAGTAAAGCAAGCTGTAAATATCCCGGTTATCGGAAATGGTGATGTCGCAACGCCACAAGATGCAAAGCGTATGCTTGATGAAATCGGTGTAGATGGTGTTATGATTGGCCGCGCTGCCCTTGGAGATCCATGGATGATTTATCGTACGGTAAAGTATTTAGAGACGGGTGAATTAATGCCAGAACCGACAGTACGTGAGAAAATTGACGTATGTATGTTGCATCTAGATCGTCTGATCGATTTAAAGAATGAAACTGTCGCTGTAAGAGAGATGAGAAAGCATGCAGCTTGGTATTTAAAGGGCATTCGTGGTAATGCAACTGTACGTAATGGTATCAATGCTTGTAATACGCGTGAAGACCTTGCGAATGTATTAGGTACATTTGTAGAAGAAGTAGAAGCGAAACAACAAACAATTCACGTTAGTTAATAATAGGAAGGGAAGATTGACATTCTTCTATACACTTCCTATAATTACGTGAAAGAAAGAAGAACTGCCAGTTAGTTGCTGGCAGTTTTTCTAGTTGAGTAGAAAATGCTATACTGTATATATTGTAAAAATTAATAGAGCTGGAGTGATATCAATACCATGGATAACATGAACCACGAAGAATTAAACGACCAATTGCTTGTTCGTCGTGAAAAGCTACATAATTTACGTGAGCAAGGGATCGATCCGTTCGGTAAACGTTTTGAACGTACAAATGCAACAAATGAATTGTTAAGCCTATATGGAGAGTTCTCTAAAGAAGAATTAGAGGAGAAAGAAATCTCTGTTTCTATTGCTGGTCGTATTATGACAAAACGCGGTAAAGGAAAAGCTGGATTTGCACATATTCAAGATTTACATGGACAAGTTCAAATTTACGTTCGTAAAGATGCTGTTGGAGATGAAGAGTACGAATTATTTAAAACAGCAGATTTAGGTGACTTAGTAGGTATTGAAGGTAAAATTTTCAAAACGAACGTTGGAGAACTTTCGGTGAAAGCAACGAGCTTTACGCTATTAACGAAATCTCTTCGTCCATTACCGGATAAATATCATGGGTTAAAAGATGTTGAACAACGCTACCGTCAACGTTACTTAGACTTAATTACAAGTATGGAAAGCCGTGAAACATTTGTTACTCGCAGTAAAATCATCCGTGAAATGAGAAGATACTTAGATGACAATGGTTATCTTGAAGTGGAAACACCTATGATGCACGCAATTGCAGGTGGAGCTTCTGCGCGTCCTTTCATCACGCACCATAATGCGTTAGATATGGAATTATATATGCGTATCGCAATTGAACTTCATTTAAAACGCCTTATTGTGGGTGGATTAGAAAAAGTTTATGAAATTGGCCGTGTATTCCGTAACGAGGGTGTATCAACTCGTCATAATCCCGAGTTTACGATGATTGAATTATATGAAGCGTATGCTGATTATAAAGATATTATGAAACTAACAGAAAATATGGTTGCTCATATCGCGAAGCAAGTACTAGGTACAACAACAATCCAGTATGGTGATTATGAAATTAATCTAGAACCAGAATGGACACGTCTTCATATGGTAGATGCAATTAAAGAACATTCTGGAGCAGATTTCTGGAATCCGATGAGTGTAGAAGAAGCGCGTGAACTTGCAAAAGAACATAATGTAGAAATTAAGGATACAATGGAAGTTGGTCATATTATTAATGAATTCTTCGAGCAAAAAGTAGAAGATAAATTAATCCAACCAACATTTATTTACGGTCATCCGGTAGAAATTTCGCCACTTGCGAAAAAGAATGACGAAGATCCACGATTCACAGATCGTTTCGAATTATTTATTGTTGCACGTGAACATGCAAATGCATTCACTGAATTAAATGATCCAATCGATCAGAAAGAACGTTTTGAAGCACAATTAAAAGAACGCGAACAAGGTAATGATGAAGCTCACATGATGGATGATGATTATATTGAAGCTCTTGAGTATGGTATGCCTCCTACAGGTGGACTAGGAATTGGTATTGATCGTCTTGTTATGTTATTAACGAATGCACCATCTATTCGTGACGTACTATTATTCCCTGCTATGCGTCATAAACAAGACTAAGCTTTGGAGATTTCTCCAAAGCTTTTTTTATTTGAGTATGAACGCGGGGCATTAGATGTCGATGTTGGGAGAAATTATATTTATATAGAAGAAAAGTGCTGTTTTTATACTTTTTTACTAAGTTAAAAATTTTATTAGAAAAACTATTGCATTTTAATAATCAAACTGGTATATTTATATTCGTTGCCACGAAAGGTAACAAGCAAAACAAACGAAAAACAACTTATTGAAAAAAGTTGTTGACGAAAATATAACGAAATGTTATATTAATAAAGTCGCTTCTGAGCGACGGAGCAGTTCTTTGAAAACTGAACGAAACAAACAACGTGAAACGTCAATTTTTATTTTATGATGCTAGACAAACTAACTTTATTGGAGAGTTTGATCCTGGC
>NZ_JAKUFR010000117.1:0-12171 GCF_022663555.1 Bacillus cereus group sp. BfR-BA-01381 | reverse complement strand
GCTGTTAATACTACTGCTCCACTTGCTGATCCTACGAAGTCACCTTTTGTTACTTGTAATACTTGCTCTTTCATATTATGTATCCTCCTTTTAATAAGTTATCTATATGTAATTTCTAGGAAATGTTTATTTCATAGTTTTTATGTTGATGTTACATTAAATTTAATAACGTAACGTTTGTAACATTAATGTAACATAACTATTGTTACGTTGCAATATAATTACGTAAATTTTATTACACTTTTTTTACGTTTTTTTATAAACATCCTAAAAAACCTTGATTTAATGCATTTTCTACTAACTTCATATTTGTAACATTCATGTAATATTACAGTCATATAACGAAACATCCCCATATCCACCTCTACTTTTGTTACAAATCAACATAAATCTTTCATTAATAAAGTGGAATCTATCAAATTCTTACTGATAGTTCATGAGAGGTAAAATACAATCTTTCCAAGATAAGTTTATATGTTTCCTCCATATAACTATGTATAATAAAAGCAAAGAGGTGGTCATTTTGAAATTAATCGCATTAGATATGGATGGTACACTACTATCATCTAATCTTGAAATCTCCAACGAGAACTTACAAGCTATCCAAACTGCAAAAGAGGCTGGTCATATAGTTATGATTTGTTCTGGTCGTGCAAAAGAAGATGCTTTAAAATTATTGGAAGAATATAAACTATCTCTTCCGGTTGGAGCGAGCAATGGGGCAATTGTTTATGTGGATGGAAAAGTAATTAACTCGCGTTGTTTACAAAACGATAAAGTATACAAGCTTGCAAAATTACTAGAATCTGAAGGTTTTCCTTATAAGCTATATACGAATAAAGGAGTTTATTCTCCATATACATGGCAAGATCAAGTCATGCAGGCGTTCGAAGAGAACAAGCATGCACTAGATGTTACACTTGAGGAACTTGAAAGAATTACAGAAAAACAAAAGAAATCAAACTTAATTACTGATTTCCAAAAAATCGAAGATGTTGTAAATAATCCAGAATTAGAAATATCTAAATTCTTCATTTTGACGTTTAACGCAGAGCATCGTACACAGCTATTAAGCGTGCTACAAGAAGACACCGATATTTCAGTTACAGCATCCGCTCCTACTAATGTAGAAATTATGGATAAGCATGGTCATAAAGGAAACGGTCTACAAGAAATGGCTGCTTATTTCAATATACCAATTGAAGATACTATTGCGATCGGGGACAACTTTAATGATGTGCCCATGTTACAAGTAGCTGGCTTATCAGTTGCAATGGGAAATGCTGAAGAAGATGTAAAAAAACTATGTGATGTTGTCACATTAACAAACAATGAACATGGTGTTGCTCATGCAATCGAGCAATTTGTATTGAAACAAACTTCATCTAGTAAATAAAAAAAGGACTCTTTCAACTTCTGAAAGAGTCCTTCTCTTTTATACATGATGACAAGCAACAAAATGCTCTTCACCAACATTACGGAATTCCGGTACCGTTTGTTTACAAATATCTGTTGCAAACGGGCAACGTGTATGAAAGCGACAACCTGAAGGTGGATTCGCTGGACTTGGAATATCACCCTCTAGTATAATTCGCTCTCGCTTCACTGTTGGATCTGGTATTGGCACAGCGGATAACAATGCTTTTGTATACGGATGAAGTGGATTTATAAATAACTCATCACGTGGCGCTGTTTCCACAATCGTTCCTAAATACATAATTCCAATCTTCGTACATAAATGCTCTACTACGCTTAAATCATGTGAAATGAATAAATAAGATAGTCCCCTTTTCTCCTGTAACTCACTAAATAAATTAATGATTTGTGCTTGAATAGATACATCTAGTGCTGCCACAGGTTCGTCAGCTACAATAAATTCTGGATTTAATACCATAGCTCTTGCGATAACGATACGTTGACGTTGTCCACCAGAAAATTCATGAGGGTACCGGTCAATATGATATGGGGCTAAACCACATAAATCTAATACTTCTGTCACCTTCTCACGAACATTTTCTTTCGTGGCTAATCCGTGAGCTAACATCGGCTCACCAAGCGCTTCCCCAATTCTCATTCTCGGATTTAATGAGCTAAATGGATCTTGGAAAACAAGTTGCATATTAGGACGATGTTTTCTCAATTCTTCCTTAGATAAAGAGTGAACATCTTGCCCTTTAAACTTCACTTCCCCTTCCGTTTTTTGGACGAGACGTAAAATTGTTTTTCCTATCGTCGTTTTTCCGCTTCCCGATTCACCAACGAGGCCGAACACTTCACCTTTATTAATAGTAAAACTTACCCCATCAACTGCTTTTACATGTCCAACCGTTCTACTAAATATGCCGCCTTTAATTGGAAAATATGTTTTTAAGTTTTTTACTTCTAGTAATGGTTCACTCATTGTTCCGCACGCTCCTCATATAACCAGCAAGCAACTTTATGATTCTCATCATGTACATTCAAACTTGGCGCTTCTTCTTTACATATTTCCATACAATGCTCACAACGGCCGCTAAAGTAGCAAAACTCATCTAAACCAACTAAATTAGGAACTTGCCCTGGAATAGAATATAGTTTATCTATTCGTTTACCCATCACTGGTTTTGATTTCAACAAACCTTTCGTATACGGGTGTTTCGGATTTTTGAATATCTCTAGTACTGGGGCTTCTTCAATAACTTTCCCGCCATACATAACGACAACGTAATCAGCCATTTCTGCTACAACGCCTAAATCATGTGTAATTAATAAAATTGATGTTTTAAATTCCTCTTTTACTTGTCTTAATAAGTCTAATATTTGAGCTTGAATCGTAACATCAAGAGCCGTTGTCGGTTCATCAGCAATTAATAACTTCGGATTACAACTAAGTGCAACAGCAATCATAATACGCTGTAACATTCCACCACTCAGTTCGTGCGGATAAGAATGGACAATTTCATCAGCACGAGCTATGCCTACTTTACGAATTAACTCAATTGCTTTCTTATACGCTTCGTTTTTACTAAGTAATTCATGCTCCCTTAACGTCTCTACAATCTGTTCCCCTACAGTGAAGACCGGATTCAGCGATGTCATCGGTTCTTGGAAAATCATCGCAATATCATTACCTCGTAAACTACGAAGCTCTTTCTCTTTCATTCCTAAAAGACTTTTTCCTTCATATAAAATATCTCCACCTACTACACTGCCTGATTCAGCAATAAGTCCCATAATAGATAAAGCCGTTACACTTTTCCCGCAACCAGATTCACCTACAACACAAACAGTTTCACCTTCTCGAACTGTAAAACTAACATGATTCACAGCTTTTACTGTTCCTTCTTCTGTCTGAAAGTGTGTTTGTAAGTCTTTCAACTCTACTACCGCTTTACTCATATTCCCTCACCTACCGTCTCATCTTTGGATCTAACGCATCACGAAGTGCATCACCAAGTAAATTAATGGATACAACTGTTATAAAAATTGCAAAACCAGGCGGAATCCATAACCACGGACGCTTTTGAAAATCAATTAATGAGTTCGCTGCGCTAATCATATTCCCCCATGACGGTGTAGGTGGGACGACTCCGAGACCTAAGTAGCTTAGTGCGGACTCCCCTAAAATAGAACCTGCAACACCTAATGTGGATACAACAATTAATATTGGTAAAACATTAGGAATTAAGTGATATATAATTTTCCGGTAATCTTTTATACCTAGCACATCAGCAGCTTGCATAAATGCTTGCTCTCTAAGTGATAAAATTTGACCTCTTACAAGCCGTGCAAGCCCCGGCCATCCTACTAAACTTAAAATAATCATAATGACATACAAACGATAATCAGACGGTACTTTCCACTCTGATAAAATCGCACCCATTATAATAAGTAGCGGTAATCCTGGCATCGACATTAAAATATCGGCAAGACGCATAATAATATTATCAACGATGCCACGATAAAAACCTGCAATAGCCCCTAATACAGCCCCTAGTATCACTGATAAAACCATTGAAGCTAGGCCAATCGTTAATGAAATTCGTCCCGCTTGCATAAGTCTCGTTAAAATATCTCTCCCTAATTGATCTGTACCAAGCCAATGAGAAAAACTAGGTGGTTTATTAATTAACGCAACTTGTATTTTCCCTGATGCATATGGTGAAAAGAACGGACCGATAAAACAAAATATAAACATAAAAATTAATGCATACAATCCTACGAGCGCCATCTTATTTTTCTTTATCTTTTTAAGAGCTTGTCGCCACGGTGATGATTCATTTTTCCTTCTCTTTTTTTCTTTCTTCTCTGCAATCGCTGTAACAGTTTCCATCTCGTTTCCCCCCTTTACTTCAACCGAATGCGTGGATCAACAACTGCATATACAATGTCTGCGAAAAAGTTTGAAACAATTGTTAAACAAGAAAGAAACATCGTAAATGCCATCAATACTGTATAATCACGGAAATTTAGTGCTTCCAATTGAATACCGCCAATCCCTGGCCAGTTAAAAATTTGTTCAATAATAATCGCTCCAGAAAACAATCCAGGTAACTCAAACGCAAGCAATGTAATAGCCGGTAAAATGGCGTTTTTTAATGCATGTTTATAAATAACAGTCTTCTCTTTTAACCCTTTTGCTCGTGCCGTTCGTATGTAATCTTGTCTTACAACCTCTAACATACTTGTTCTAAAATAACGAGTTAGCGAGCCAACCCCGAGAAGTGTCAAAATAAATACTGGTAAAATCATATGTTTTGCAACTTCTATCACGTAAGCAAATCCTGTTGAATTACTGCCAACATCAATCATTCCACCTATCGGCAATAATTTAAGATCCACTGCGAACACCTTAATTAGAAACAGACCTATAAAAAATGAAGGAAATGACATTGCTGCAAAGATACCAATTGTTACAAGCTTATCGAATAAAGAATGTTGCTTCGTCGCTGAAAATACACCGATAATAAGTGCGATTAGCCAAATAAAAAACAATGCAACAATTGCTACAATAAAAGAGTTCCAAATAAATTTATTTAATAGTGATGTTACAGGTTCTTGATATTGAAGCGAAAAACCAAAGTCTCCTTGTAACGCATTACCTAGCCAGTGAAAATAGCGTTCAACAATTGGCTTATTTAATCCGTACAATTCCCGAAGCTCTTCCGCCCTTTGCGGTGTAATCTTAGGATTCGAATCAATATAATCCCCTGGAAGAAGTGCAAACAGGAAGAAAATAACAACTGACGTTCCCAAAAGTGTAGGAATCATTTGTAACAACCTACGAACGATATACGTTTTCACCCTTTTTCTCTCCAATCTTATGCTTAAAATAGAAGAACATTTTTTCGAATCAGCATATTACTAGCCGAATGAAAAAATGTCTTCTACTTATACATTCTTCTCGTTATTTTTCAAATGATAATACTGGTAAGTTTGCACTAATACTATTGTATTTTTCAGGATCAATTCCTTTTATATTCCCGTTATAACCAGTAATTGTTCTGCGATAGTTTAAGAGAATTACTGGTGGATCATCACTTAATTCTTTATAAAGTTCTTTATAGATTGGTTTACGTTTTTCAATATCTACCGTTTCTATACCTTTTTGAATTAACTCATCTACTTTTGCATTTTTATAACCAAGACTCTTCTCATTCGCACTAGATAAATATTCACCAGCTGTTTCACTTGGGTCACTTGTAATCGGTGTTGAAACAGAAGCTAAGTCATAATCACCTTTATTAACTTTTGAAAGCATTGTATTAAAGTCCATGAATTCAGGGTTAAATTCTACACCTATCTCTTTATAATTCTCTTTAGCAATTGGAATTAATAAATCACTATCTTTAGCCGAACTTGGACCGAAATACGAAAGTTTTAATTTTTGACCATCTTTTTCCCGAATTCCATCCGAACCAACTTTCCACCCTGCTTCATCTAGTAACTTTTTCGCTTTTTCTTTGTCATACTCATATTTATTAACGCCTTCTTCTGTGTAAGCCCAAGAAGTCGGATGAATTGGTACATTCGCTACCGTACCGTATCCTTTGTATGCTGTATCAACATATTTTTTACGATCTAATCCGTAGATAAGCGCTTGGCGAACCTTTTTATCCTTTAAATACGGCTTATTATGATTCATATAAACATAACTAAATGATGGTGCTGTTTCGATTTGGATATTTGCGAATTCTAAAGCTTTAGCCTGTTCAAGAACTTCGTCACCAGTACCTAAGCCAGTGTGGTCAACCTCACCTGTTTGAAATAACTGCAACTTCGTATCGCCAGAAGTAATTTTATAAATGAAGTTTTGAATTTTTGGTTTACCCGCATAGTAATTTTCATTTGCTGTAAAACGAACTTCTTGACCTGGAATATACTTTTCAAATTTATATGGACCCGCAGCTAGTGGTTTGCCATATAGATCTTTTAAGTAATCTAAACTTGTATTTTGTTTGTAATCTTTTCCGTAATAAGCTTTTGATAGTACCGCGTTACCAAAAACAAATATAGCTTGTGAATTAACCTTTTCAGTCGTAATTTTTATTGTTTGTGGATCGACAACTTGAATACCTTCAATTGAAGTTGCTTTTCCTTCTTTATATTCTTTACCACCTTTAACTGCATATTGAGAGATGTCCACTTCGCCTTCATATGCCTTATCGTGTAAAAGCGTCAATGTAAACGCTACATCATCCGCTGTTAATGGCGAGCCGTCGCTAAATTTCAAATCTTTACGTAAATGGAATGTATATGTTAACTGATCAGAAGAAACGTCCCACTTCTCAGCTAATTCTGGAATTGGTTTCCCTTGTTTATCGGTTGATATGAGAGATGCAAAAATAACTGAAGTTACGTTTCCGTCCCAACCATTTTGTTGGAAATATGGTAAAAATACGCCTCCTGGTTTGTTAATCCCAACTACTAACGTATCTTTTCTATCCTTCGCTTTATCTGGTACTTTCGTTTTATCTGTCGCAGCAATCTTTTCAATTTTTATATTTTTTAAATCCTGCTGTTTAACTGGCTCTGTAGAAGCCGTCTCTTCCTGTCCCCCACAAGCAGATAACACAAGCGAACTACTCAGTAATACCGAAAATACACCAGCCCATTTTTTTGTCTTTTTCTTCATTGTCCCCACCCTAACTTTTTAATAGTGATACCCTTTGAACTTATTAGCTTATGTATGCCTCCCACAGCATATTTATAGCCAATCGGAAAAGTCGGTTTTAATCGTAAAAAAATAGATGTTTTTGAGGGGTAACAATCCTATTCCGACCTTTCCGGTAGACTTTATGGTTATTAGCTTATATCGTCCGTTATATTTTGTCAATTCTTTCTAAATAAATATTTTGAGAATTTTTTCAAAATTATTGTTCTATCTTTAATTTAGGTAAACTTAACAAGATACCGTTATAGTTATCTTCTTGTAATCCTTGAATGCGTGCATGATGTGCAGACACAACTTTACTATTATTTAAGAAGATTACAGGCGGATCTTCACTCAACTCCTGGTACAACTTTTTATAAATTTCTTTTCGTTTTTCAATATCTAATGTTTCTAGTGCCTGCTTCGCTAATTCATCTACTTTCGGATTATGATATCCATCATAGTTTCGTTTACTTGTTGAAACAAACTCCTCAATTGTTCCACTCGGATCATCAATCATTGGCGTAGATACCATTGCTAAATCATAATCACCTTTTATCACTTTTGAAATCATCGTATTAAAGTCCATGTATTCTGGGTTAAACTCTACACCAAGCTTTTTATAATCCTCTTTCATCACCGGGATCATTACATCATTTATTTTACTTGCAGAAGAAGCAAAATAACTTACCTTCAATTTTTGACCATCTTTTTCGCGGATTCCATCTGAACCAGCTTTCCATCCAGCCTCATCCAATAATTTCTTTGCTTTCTCTAAGTTATACTCATATTTATTAATACCTTCTTCTGTATACGCCCAAGAAACTGGCGTAATCGGTACATTAACGAGTGAAGCATAACCTTGGAAATACGTATCAACAACTTTTTGACGCTCTAATCCGTAAATAAATGCTTGGCGGACACGCTTATCTTTAAAGTATGGTTTCTTATAATTCATTTTAATGTAGCCGTAAGAGCTTCCTGTATATACATTAATATTGGCAAAACCTAAATCCTTTAACTGTTCAATCGTCTCCGTGTTTGTCGTAAAACCATCATAATCTACTTCCCCGGCTTGAAATTGTTGTAGCTTTGTATCACCTTTTGAAATTTTATAAATAAAGTGCTCAATCTTCGGTTTTCCTTCAAAATAATTTTCATTAGCTACAAATCGAACCTCTTGACCAGGAATATATTTATCTAACTTATAAGCTCCTGCTCCCACCGGCTTCCCATACAACTCTTTTAAGTACTCCAAGTGTCCTTGCTTATACTCTTTCCCGTAATAAGCTTTAGATATAACTTCTCCACCGATTAATGATAGTGTTTGAGCATTTACCTTTTCAGTCGTAATCGTAATTGTTTTCGGATCAATGACTTGAATTCCCTCAATAGAGGTTGCCTTTCCTTCTTTATACGCTTGCCCCCCCTTTATTGCTGTTTGACTTATATCAGTCGCTCCACTATAAGTTGGATCGTGTAATAGCGTTAATGTAAATGCTACATCATCTGCAGTTAGTGGTGATCCATCACTAAACTTTAAACCATCTTTCAAATAGAACGTGTATGTAAGCTGATCCTCCGAAATATCCCACTTCTTCGCTAAAATTGGAATGGGTTTTCCTTCCTTATCGAGTCCAACAAGAGGTGCAAAGATAGCTTGCGTTATATTACCATCCCATCCATTCTCCATAAAATGCGGAAGGAATATCCCTCCAGGACTCGGCATTCCAACTACAAAAGTATCTTTTCTTTCTTTTGCTTTTACGGGACTTTTTACTTTGTCGCTTGCCTGAATAAATTCATCTTTTACTCTCGGTACATTCCCAGCTTCGTTTGTACTCGCTTCCTCTTGAACACATCCGGCTAGTAATACTGATACACTCAAAAATGTAGCAATTGCTCCTTTAAAAACATTTTTCATTGCACTCTCACCTTTACCTTCCTAATTTTTAACGATGTAGGAACATAGGACTCCTTTCTGTAACTATATTCATTATTCCTATAAAAATAGTATGGATTAATTTCAAGATTATTCCTTTCCTTTAAACATGTCAACCGTTCTCTTTTATTTCGTATTAAAAAATTAAAGATTCACTTCTATTCGTTCAGTATGAAACATAGAATACTAATAACCAATTACCAAAAAGGGGGCGAAAACATGGACAACCTATTCCAATACGTCCTTCACTACGTATTATTAACAATTATGATAGTTGGGGCGCTATTACTATTCCCGTTCTTCCCAAAGTTCGTCCTCTTTTTAGCTTTTTTTATTATGCTCGGGATCGCTATTATCATTTCAACAAGAGAAGATACGACACAAAAAGAAAACAGAGTTCAGCGTGTAAAGCTGTAACTCTGTTTTTTTTGTTTTCAATCATGCTTTGCTGTTACACATACTTATGTCTCGGGAAATAATTAACCGATCTAAAAAGCTCCTAATACTATTTATGTTTCACAACCTATGCAAGTTACGAAACAAAGATTTATCAAATTTACTGTTTCACGTGAAACACAACTTTTATTTATCTCTTAAAGCAAAACAGCAGTATAAAAAAGCGAATCCCTTCAGTAAAACTGAAAGGAATTCACTTTCTACTTTGTTATTCCACAATATTCTCTAACTCATTATATAGTTCTGCTCGTAACAACTCTTTCTTCGTTTTTTCTTCATACAATTGTTCAAGCATTTCAACATCAACTACTTGTTCCATCTTACACTCAAGCGTATATATATCTTCTTCAACATGCATTAACTCGGTTTCAATCTCCTCAACATTCCTAGCTTTTTTCTTTTTTACAGGGGCTGTTTCCATACTTTTTCTTCCTTGGCGTTGCTGCTTTATCACTTGTGTCTCGAGCTTTTCCTCCCACTTTTGACGCGCCCATGCATAGTTCCCTGCAAACTCACATAATTTACGCTCATCAATCCAATACGTCTTTTCAAATAACTTATTTAAAAAATAACGATCATGTGAAACAGCTAAAATCGTTCCATTATATTGTTCAAGAGCTTCCTCTAAAACTTCTCTCGATTCAATGTCGAGATGATTTGTCGGCTCATCTAAAATTAAAAAATTGATATCTTGATACATAAGTTGCGCAAGTCTTAACCTCATTTTTTCCCCACCGCTCAGTTGCGTTACTTTCTTAAACACCGCTGGACCATAAAATAGAAACTTAGCTAATATATGTCTCGCTTCTCCCTCTGTTACAGCTACACATTCCCTGAAAGCCTCCAATACATTACTCTTCATATTTCCGTACGCATGCTGGGATAAATAACCGATTTTCACACTACTTCCAATTCGAATTTCTCCAGCGTCTGGTTTTATTTCTTCTAATAATAACTTTAATAGCGTTGTCTTTCCTGTACCATTACGACCAACGATAGCTGCACGCTCTTGAAAACGAACATGTAAATTTGCTTCGTTAAATAAAAGATGTTCCGCAAATCCTTTACTCACTTCTTTCATTACAACAACATCTTTTCCACTTCTCTCTTGCCCTTCAAACTGAAGTCCCATTTGTTTTCGTTCTAAAATAGGTTTCTTTAGTTTTTCCATACGTTCCAGTGCACGTTCCATACTTCTTGCTCTCTTATGCAATCCTTCATTCGGAGGATTCGCCTGATTTGCCCATTCACGTAGTCGCTTAATTGCTTCTTTCATTTTCTTTATTTTCTTTTGCTGTTCTTGATAAGCCTGAAACTCCTGAAGCAACCTTTCTTCCTTTTCCTCAACAAACTGAGAATAGTTTGTATGATACACGTGAATCTCTCCATCTTCTAAATCAAAAATCTTCGTTACAACTTCATCAAGGAAATAGCGATCATGTGAAATAACCATAACTGTTCCGTTGTATTCTTTTAAAAATTGCTCTAACCATTCGACTGCAAATAAATCTAAATGATTGGTTGGTTCATCTAATAAAAGTAAATCTGGTTTCTGCAACAGCATGTATGCAAGGCTTACTTTTGTTTGCTCCCCACCACTTAGCTCCAGAAATGATCGAGGGAATAGTTCTGTCACCTGTAAACCATTTGCTACCTTCATAATGTTCGCTTCGATTTCATAACCACCAAGAAACGCAAACTTTTCTTGGATGATTCCGTATCTCTCCATTAATTTTTGTAAAACAGAAGATTCCTGTTCTTCCGCCATATGTTTTTCTAAAGCACGCATTTCTCTTTCTAATTCCTTTTCTATTTTAAAAGCGGAACTCAATACCTCATATACAGTCATACTCTCATCAAATTTCGGAATTTGTGCTACATGACCAATACGTGTACCTTTCTTCATATGAATGGCCCCTGCATCCAAACTTTCCATTCCAGTTAGAAGCTGAAAAATGGTTGTCTTTCCACTACCGTTACGACCAACTAATCCAACACGTTCACCATTCTTTATTTCAAGCGATATATTTTCAAATATGATGTTTCCACCAAAAGATTTCATTACATTATTTACACTACAAATTGTCATTTTCCGTACTCCTTTCAATATAAAAAACCATGGTGAAGAAACATTCCCCATGGTTTTCGGCATAGAAAAAGGAAGCTAAATAGCTCCCTTTTCACACGTTTATTAAAAATGGGTGAAGAGATTTCTATCGTTCTATAGCTACTATGCAATTGTTAAAAAAGGGCAGACGTATCCCGTTAACAACTACATCATGAAAAATCGCACGACAAAAATAGATAAAATCTAAAAATTTGGCACGTGCAGCTAAAGAACGTTTCATCTCATTCACCTCCTTCGTACGGAATTTAATACTTACTTCTTTATTATACTTTCCCATTCCATGTTTGAATAGTCATTTTTCTGAAAATAATGAAGATAGACTAAACATTTCGATAAGTGACATCAAATCTTACAAAACTGTTATGTTCACGTAATGGAAAGCGATAGTACGAAAAGATGCCTCCCTATACAATAAAGATGTAAACAAAAGAGACAACAAAAGGAGGAAACAATCATGATGAAGGAAATCGTAAAAGCAATCTTTGAGGTATTAGTGAACGGACAAGCAGTTGT
>NZ_JAKUFR010000116.1:0-12274 GCF_022663555.1 Bacillus cereus group sp. BfR-BA-01381 | reverse complement strand
AAATATATCGACTTACCGACAAAAAACGACAACAAAAATGAGACTGCTCCCCCCTTTTTATGCTTCTATATCCGTTTTTCATTCTATTTTTTCTACGATATGACCTTCCTCATTCCACTTTACTGCACGGTAATACGCGTCATGATAAAAAGTGAACCAAGCATCTTTTTCAGCGCCATACTTCATCCACTTTTGCTTATTTTCAATTGATGTCATCGGATAATCATCATAAGCCATTACCCATAATACATTTTGATGGGCGTGCGTCGGCAATAAGTCTGCTAAATGCAGCATTGTTTCTCCTTTGCTTTCTAAAGCAATAACTGCATGTCCATCACTATGACCGCCTGTATGCGCCATTTTTATTTCATCTGTAATTTCTATTTCTTGCTGAAACGTAATAACTTGGTCTACAATCGGCTCCCAATTTTCCTTCCAATATGTATTACGGGATCTAATATTTGGATTCCTCATTTCATTCCACTCTGTTTCGCTTACGTAAACTTTCGCATTCGGAAAAGCTGGCACAAGGTGATCCCCTTCCCATTTTGTTAAGCCGGATGCATGATCAAAATGAAGATGCGTCATTAAAACGCAGTGTATATCCTCAGGCTTTAATCCTAGTTTTTCTAATGACTCATAAACCGATGATTCTTCTGTTACACCTTGGTTTCGCTTCATTTTCTCACTCAATTTACCGTTTCCTATTCCGGAATCAATGAGCATGTTGCCATCTTTCGTTTGTAAAAGTAACGGATCTGTTCGTAAATAAATATGATTTGTATCATTATGTTTATATTTACGTGACCAAAGTACTTTCGGCACAACGCCAAACATTGCTCCTCCGTCTAAATGTGTGTTCCCACCTTTTAGCCAAGTCACTTTTATATCTCCAACTTGTAACTGTTCCATTTTTCATCCCCCTTTTCTTTTAATACTAACATAAAATTCTGATTATTTTAGATACAAAAAACCTATGCATTACTGCATAGGCTCTGTACGATATTTTGCTTCTACTCGGTAAATGCGATGACCTTTACTAGAGAATTTCTCTTCGTACTCAGTCATAATGTTACCTTCAAAGTCACTGTTATGAAGATCTAAGCTTAAGTAAGTTAGTAACATACCATACTCAGCCATACTCATAAGAGAATATTCAAATAAACCTTGGTTATCTGTTTTGAAATGAATTTCTCCGCCTTCTACTAGCACTTCTTCATAATTGCGTAAAAACGTTTTATACGTTAAACGACGCTTCGTATGACGTTTCTTTGGCCATGGATCTGAGAAGTTTAAATAAACGCGATCAATCTCACCTTTTGCAAAGAAAACTGTTAAATCTTCAGCATCTTTATTAATTAACTTTAAGTTCGGTAATTCTTCTTCAATTAATTTATCAAGTGCGTCTACAACAACACTTGTGAATTTTTCAATTCCAATATAATTAATATGTGGATTGGCTTTTGCCATATCATACATAAAGCGGCCACGACCTGTACCTACTTCAATGTGAATGGGTTGCTCATTTCCAAATACTTCTTTCCAGTTACCAGCGCGCTCCTCTGGGTTGCCGATTACGATATGTGAATACTCATTAATTCGATCCATTGCATATGGTTTATGTCTTAAACGCATAGATGTTTCCCTCTCTTTACATAGCTATTTTAAAGGAATAATTCCTTCTTTCTGTTTTTAATCAATCTACCAAACAAAAAACCAAGTACGTACGAGCACTCGGTCCGTTTCTTTCAAGTATAAGATGTACCATTTTGATAAAAACTACATACAGCATTAAACATTCCATGACGAAACAGCTTTTTCTCTTACTTTTCTAAGAAGAGAAAAACAATCGAAAGGATGATCCGTTCATGCCAATTAATCAACAACATCAATTAGAAGTGCTGAAAGATATTTTAGTCAATCACCAAAGTGATTGTTGCGGGACAGTTTCTGAATGCGAGCAATTAGAGCGTCTCATTCAATCGTTACTCGCAAACGATAATATAAGTAGTGACGCTAAAGCAATGCTAAACGATGTATATTCTTATAGTCAATCGGGTAAATCTTCCTCTAATTTGGACAACCACATTTCCAATAATCAAGAACAACTTACTCAGTGGATTGCTGGAATGGACAATTTTTCTTAAGTATTACTCTGAAGCAAGTAGTTGCTGTAAATATTGATGCCAATATTCAGCTTCTGCTTGCTGCTTTTTTGTTGTATGCCATTGAATAGACAAAATCGTTTGTGCTATCACATACCATCTCATACGTTTAAGCAGCGATTCATCCATTTCAATATCATAGTAACCGAGCCACTCACTCCATTCTTGGCGCGGAATGTACCAATATAATAACATACCGAGGTCTAGAGCTGGGTCAGCAATTACAGCTCCATCCCAATCAATTAAAAACAACTCATCTTCATCTGACAATAGCCAATTGTTATGGTTTACATCACAATGGCATACAACGAATTCATTGTATTCAATATCCTTTAATGAATCCATTAAATATTGAAGACCTTGCTGAATTGTTTCCTCATCCCTTATATCTCCTCTTAAAACGAGTTGCAGCTGTTGTAATAACTCTTGTGCGTGAAGCGGCTGCTTCCCAAGTCTTTGAATCATCTGCACGAGTGCTTTAGAGGAGTGTATTTTTTTCAAAAGTTTCGCAACACGTTCTAGTTTCATATCCTCTGGCTCTAGCTTCTGTCCCGGAAGCCATTTTTGAGCAGAAATTACATCACCGTTCGTTACCCTTCTTGTCCAAAGTAATTTTGGAACAATTCCTTCTGCTGACAATACCGCTAAAAAGGGCGATGTATTCCGCTTTAAAAATAACTTCTGTTGTCCGTTTTGCGCAATATATGCATCGCCCGTTACTCCACCAGCCGGTACAAGACTCCACTCTTTTCCTAATAATTGTTCCAACCATTCCATATTCATTACCCGTTAACAAATCCTTATCTTTTATAGTTATGAAAAGAAAAACCGCAACATTTCTACACATGTTGTGGATTCATATATTTTACTGTAAATGAAAAGAAAACTTGGCATAAGCCAAAAATTCTCTATTTTATTTTACAAAACCAGCTATAGAATGACAACTTATCAAAATCGTCACCTTTGTCAATTCTACATTTATTACATTCTCATCGTCAAGTAGCGATTTGTCACATTATCGTCAATATATACGTGCTAATCGGAGCGAGCCTAAGTTCCTTTCCTCTAAATGAAGAAATTGGCTCTATTTTCGCTAGCTTTTCGTTTACTAACACATGCCACATTTCTTCTTTCGGAAGTTGCACCGTTTTTGCTTCTAAACTGCTATTAAATAAAACGACAATCTCTTTCCACGGTCCAAACGACTCTACGTGCTCTAAATGATGTGCAAGTACTTCTGGAGATGTTTGCAAAAAGGTCATGTGCTTTTTTATTAGGTCTGCATTTTGTAATCGGAATGCTCCGTGCTCTTTACGAATCGCAATTAAACCTTTTATATAGTTAACGGTCTCTATCTCTTTCTCTTTTCGATCCCAATCTAATTGATTAATTTCATCATTTGCATTATAACTATTTTCATTCCCTTGCTTCGTACGATAAAACTCTTGCCCAGCATGTAAGAAAGGGATGCCTTGCGACAGAATCACCATTGCAGTTGCTAGCACGTGACGTTTTTTCAAAACCTCTTCCGACTCTTCATTACTGCGCATGAGTTTATCCCACATCGTCATATTGTCATGGCATTCTACATAGTTTATGCTTTGCACAGGCTCTAGAAACAAACCTGTTTCTTTCATACTCAAAAGGCTTCCTGATGCAATATATTGCAAATGATTACAGTCTACATACCCACCAAATGCAAAACCACGTTTATTTATATGAAAGGTACTCCCTTTTATCCCATCACGAAATTGATCATTAAATTGCGCAATATGCGGCATTTTCTTTGCATTATTTAACGTTGCCTTTTCCTCTGGAGGAAGTGGTGTTTGTAGATCCCATCCTTCTCCTAATAGCAGTGCATCTCGCTTTATATTTCGCACTTCTTTTTCTATTATATTTATTGTATCAACATCTAAAATTCCCATTAAGTCGAACCGGAATCCATCAACATTGTACTCCGTAAGCCAATATAAAATAGACTCTACAATGAATTTCCTCATCATTTTCCGTTCAGATGCTATGTCATTTCCGACTCCCGTCCCATTAGAAGGCATACCATTTTCACCATGACGAAAATAATATCCTGGGACAAGCTTTTCAAATGATGAGAGCTCTCTTTCATACACATGATTATATACAACATCTATAATCACCCTAATGCCATGCTCATGAAATGTTTCAATCAGCTGTTTACACTCTACGATCCTGTTATACGGGTCAGAGGGATTTGTAGCATAAAATCCCGTTGGCGCATTGTAATATAATGGATTGTAACCCCAATTATATGCAGAGGAAGGGTTTGCCTCATCTACACCACCGAAACAATATAAAGGTAATAGTTCAACATGTGTAACACCCAAATCTTTTATATGAGACAAACCTGTTAACGTCCCATTTCGCCCTGTCGTTCCTTCTTCCATTAGTCCCTTATATGTTCCTTTTTTACTCACTCCACTGCCCGGATGAATAGTAGCATCACGAATATGCAGTTCATACAATATGGCATCTGTCATTGCTTGTAATGGTGGTAATTGCCCTCGCTTTGCTACATTCGTCTTTTCCAAATCAATAACAACGCCGTACTTCCCATTTACAGTCACTGATTTTGCATAAGGATCCACAGCTTCGTTCCATATTAAATTTATACAAACAAGAAATGTATACTTTTCCCCTGCTAAATCACCGTGCAATGTATGAGCCCAAACTCCATTTTCTTCTCTGTACATTTCGTAATCTGTATATTCTTTATCATTTTTATAAATTCGTACTTTCGCAAGCCTCGCAGTTGGAGCCCATACTTTAAATGTAGTTGCTTCCTTTTGGTGCACTGCCCCTAAATCTGTACCTTCGTAATAATACTTTTCATCGAAAATCGCTGTTCTTATGACAGCACCTATTTGTAAATCTGTTTCTTCATTCCGTTCATCTCGTACTGTATAATACTTCCCCACATCTAGCGGCTCTTCTATAAAGCACTCATACTTCGTTGCATCCGGAAGCGCAATTGTATGAGCAATCGGTAGATCTTTCACGTTACTTCCTTCTTGCAAACGAAATGTCCGACTTGTTCCATACGCATGTGGGAGCAAAATTGTAATTTTATTCATTTCATCTAAATAGGCATCAAATGGACGTTTTACTTTCAACATAAAAAAATCACCATCATTCTTAAAGTTAAAATGAAACGAGCTGCAAATGATAAGGCTTTTCTTATCAACGAAGCCCTATACAGTAACACATTGTTCTTTATAGTATATTCACCTGTATAAAAAACGTTTTCATACATTCTATTTTTGTAATTTTATTTCAGCAATTGCTTTATATTTCGGTGTCTCCTTTACATGAGATTCGTATAAAGTAATCGTATCCGCTTGAAATGATATTTCAGGCACTTCCTTTATATGTTCTAAATCAAACTTTTCTTCTCCTACCCATTTACGGGCAACAGTAATATGCGGATGATACGGGCGCGTTTCTAAAGAAAATCCATTCTCTTCACACATAACGTGTACTTGCTTTTGCAATTGAAACAAATCTTGATTTTCGCTTACCTTTGCCCAAAAAATACGCGGCCTGTCTTCCATACCAAACGTTGAAAATCCTTGTAATGTGAACAATAGTTCTTTCATTTCTATAAGTGCTTGTAATCCATTCTTTATTCCTTCTAATTGTTCCTCTGTCGCACTACCTAAAAACGAAAGGGTAATATGATAGTCTTCTTTATGTACCCATGAACGAAATGGTAATTCCTCTTGCATTTCCTCTTTATAGTTAGACAGCACTTCTTTTATATGATTTGGTAACGTAATTGCGACAAAATAATGCAGTTCCATGTACATCTTCTCCTTCTTTCTATTGTTGCTTTTCTTTCTTATCTCATTCCATTAAAAAGAATCCAACTTCCCTACAAGTCTAACCAAGTTCAGGTCGCGTTAATAGATGAAATGATATCTACATTTCGACAAGGAACATCTGCTTACCAACAAACGGTACGTAATAGAAAACCGTCCCAAAGTATGTATCGGGACGGTCTTTTATTATTTATATATCCATTACTTCGCTAATTCATAAATTGCTTGCGCATAAATTGCTGTTGCCTTTAATAAGTCTTCAATTTCAATATACTCATCTTTTTGATGTGCAAGTTCTTCTTTTCCAGGGAACAATGGGCCAAATGCAACACCAGCTTTTAACGAACGAGCGTAAGTACCACCGCCAATTGCTAATAGTTCTGCTTTTTCACCTGTTTGTTCTTCATATACGCGCTGCAACGTACGAATTAATACGTGTTCTTTATCAACATGATGCGGGCGAGAGTTCGAATAATCCGCCACTTCAAATCCATGAGTACCCACATATTCTTTTAACTTTGCAATCATTTCTTCAAAGTTAGTTGTAACTGGGTAACGTACGTTTAATCCTAAATTACCACCATTCTCTTTCGTATAAGAAAGGCGACCAACATTCACTGTTAATGGACCACTAACCTCATCTTTATAAGCGATAGTAGCCTTTTCACCATAAATATCACCAATAAATGTTTCTGCTGCAAATGTTGCAAACGAAGCCCCTTTTCCATCAAGAGCAACTTTCGTTAAGAAGTTTGCCAGTAATAAACCTGCATTCTCGCCCTTCTCTGGAGTAGATCCGTGAGCTGAAATTCCTTTAATTTGCAACGTTACTGTATTACCTTCTACAATTGCTTCACCTATTTTTTTAGCAGTTTGTAAATACTCTTCATATGCTACTGTAAGTGCACTTACATCCTCTCCTGTAACAACCGCTTCTGCAAAATCAGGAACCATATTTAAACGGCGACCTGACTCAAATGAAACAAGTTCATATGTACCTTTCTTCTCTTCACTACCATTTTGCACAACTTGTATATCAGAAATTCCTTTTTCTGCATTAATAATTGGAAAGTCCGCGTCTGGCGCAAAACCAATTGTTGGCATTTCTTCGTTTTTAAAGTAGTGATCTACACATTTCCAATTACTTTCCTCATCTGTTCCTAAAATCATACGAACGCGTTTTGAAAGAGGTAATCCTAATTCTTTCACAATTTTCATCGCATAGTAAGCTGCCATCGTTGGGCCTTTATCGTCAATTGCACCACGTGCAAAAATCTTTCCATCACGAATATCTGCACTATATGCAGGAGTCGTCCAGCCATCGCCTTCTGGTACAACGTCAACGTGACAAAGAATACCTACTAATTCTTCTCCTTGTCCCATTTCAAGATGACCTGCATACCCTTCTAAATTTTTAGAAGTAAAACCTTCCGTTTCTCCTTTATGTAACATGAAAGATAAAGCTTTTTCTACACCTTCACCGAATGGTGCGCCCTCTTTCGCTGACTCTTCTTCCCACACACTTTTAATTTGTAAAAATTGTTGTGTATCACGAATTAAATCATCTTTTCGTTTTGCAACTTCTTCTGTCCAATTAATTGCTGACATCACGCATCCATCCTTCACTATATTGTTTCTTTCATCATAACAAACCGAAATCTCTTATGCCATACACGAAAACTAAATACCGAACAATTGTAATATTTCAGATATTTCTCATTAGTTTTTCTTTTGTTTTTTCAAAAAAATTTGCAGGAATTTGGCGTTTTACGTAGAATTTTATGTGTTAGTTGACTGACCATATATACAATGTCAACTACCAATATTTTTCTATATGAATATTTGTTAAATTTCTGTAAAATTTAAGTAGATTAAAGCATGAATTTTATCATGTAGAGTACAATGGTAGTAACGACCTTCTTTCCTGAATGGGGTCAAAAAAACTAGTAGAGGAGTGGTTTTCTCTTGAAACCTACAACTACTCGTATGCTAACACGCATTAAATCAATTTATATGTACATCAATGAAAACGGAACGGTAACGACGAAAGACCTTGTAGATGAGTTCGGGATCACACCGCGAACGATACAACGTGATCTAAATGTGTTGCAGTTTAATGAACTCGTGTATAGCCCTTGCCGCGGTAAGTGGACAACAACAGGAAAGAAAGTGAGAATGACCTCATAACGAAAAATAATTGTATGTAAATAAATACATACCCCTTTCTAACTCATTAGAAAGGGGTCTTTTCTGCGCCTAAAAATAGCACTATTTCTCAGTATCTACTTGATATGTTTTTAACATCTCTACTTCTTCATCTGTTAGCTCACGGTATTGTCCAAGTTCTAGCTCTTCATCTAACACTAACGGTCCCATCTCTGTTCTCTTTAGGTAGACTACTTTTTTCCCTACCGCTTCAAACATACGCTTTACTTGATGGAACTTTCCTTCTGTAATGACAAGCTCGATTTCAGAAATATCATCGCTTTTTAATATTGTAAGTGCACCTGGCTTTGTTTCATAGCCATCATCTAAAATAACACCTTTAGCAAACTCTTTTACATCCTCTTCTGTTACTACTCCTGCAACGTGTGCATAATATTTTTTCGGCACATGCTTTTTCGGAGATAACAATTGATGTGATAACTTTCCGTCATTTGTTATTAATAAGAAACCTTCTGTATCAATATCAAGTCTTCCAACTGGGAACGGATTAAAAATCGCATCTTCTAACTCTAATAAATCTATTACCGTTTCATGATTATCATCTTCTGTCGCTGAAATAACGCCTTGTGGTTTATGCATCATTAAGTAAACAAACTCTTTATATTCCACAACTTCACCGTGAATCATAACTTCTTGTTCTTCTACATTTACATGAACCTTTGCATCTTTCACTGATATGCCATCAATTTTTACAACGCCGTCTTTCAATAATTTCTTTACTTCTTTTCTACTTCCATATCCCATATTTGCTAATAATTTATCTAATCTCACGTTTTTCACCTTCTTTATTTATCATAGAAAAGGGGACGTAATTACGCCCCTTTTGATTTCAACTTTATTTTGAATCTATTGCCAAGTTTACGTTGGATCTTCTCTAACGCTTCTCCGCCAAATACTCTTTCAAGTACTCCTGTGCGAATTGCTAACAATCCGTAAACAAGACCACCAATACTTGCACAAATCGCAACCGTAATAAGAGCACCCATTCGGCCATCAGGCGAAATCATGAAGGATAGAATCCATTGTGATAATTTCACAGTAACGACCATTACAAGTGTTAATACTGCAATTTGGAACGTTCTCTTATATACAACACCGAATGAATAGTGTGCGTATTTTTTAATTTGTCGATTTGTGTACCAAACAGAAGCTAGGAAACCAACAGCTGTTGCTAGAATCGCCCCTACTGTACCGAAATAACGAATAAAGATTACGTTACATACAAATTTCAAAATAACACCCATTATAAGTGCGATAATCGCATGCTTTTGTTGGTTAATACCTTGCAGAATTGCCGCTGTTACTGTAAATAAAGCAAATAACAACGCAACCGGTGCATACCACATTAATACTTGTCCACCTAATGGATCTGAATCGTAAAATGCAGTATAAATCGGATAGGCAAGTGATGAAATACCGACAACCGCTGGCAATGTTAAGAACATATTTGCCTGGAATGTTTGTGTAATTTGTAACTTTAAATAACGGTATTGCTTTTCAGTAAATGATTTTGTAATCGCTGGTACAAGTGTTAAACTAAACGCCGTCGCAAGTGATACAGGAATCATAATTAATTTATGCGTCCACATTGTGAAAATACCGAGTGCTCGCTCTGCAATATCACCTTGGCCAATTGCTTGCATAATTGAGTTAAATGTCAATGTATCAATTTGTTGATATAAAGGAATTGTTAACCCAATTACAACGTAAGGAATCGCATATGCAAATAATTCTTTAAATAATTGAACAGTACTCACTGTCGATTCTGGTACAGTTTGTTCAATTAAATATTGATCCAAATGTTTTTTACGTTTTAGCCAGTACCAAATGAGTACACCGAGCGCTCCAACTGCTGAAACGAACGCAGCAAATGTCGCTACCCCAACTGCTGTTGCAACTGTACCACCAAGTACTTTAATAACGATAAAACTACCCGCTAATAAAAAGACGATACGAATAATTTGTTCAATAATTTGCGAAACAGTAGTTGGTCCCATCGACTGGTGACCTTGGAAATAACCACGAATTAAACTCGCTGCCGGTACAACAATAAGCGCAAAACTTACAAGACGAATAATCGTCGTAACTTCTCCTATATTACTGTGTACACTTTGTTTACCAAGCATTGCTTCTGCAAACAACGGCGCCGTCATGTACAGTACTAGGAATGAAAGAACTCCTGTTACTATCATCATAACCATTCCCGAGCGGAACATTCTCCGGCTCGTTTTATAATCGCCAAGCGCATTATATTTGGAAACGAATTTTGAAACAGCAAGCGGCACCCCTGCCGTTGCAATACTTAAAAAGATTGTATATGGAATATATCCATATGTATAGAGCGTTCCGCCTTCTGTCCCTACTAATGCATGAAACGGAAAGACGTAAATCATGCCTAAGAACTTCACTAAAAATGTCCCTAACGTAACGATAAGCGTTCCGCGCAGAAATTTCGAATCGGACATACAAAAATCCTCCTACATCTACATAAAGTGAAACTATAATAAATTGAACTATTCGAGCATTCGAGAACTATTAGACTTCCCCTAACGCTTAAGGTTTTAGTCCTATGGCCCACAAACAGCAGGATAGTGCTGAACTCTAACTTTTGTATTGTACCACAATTCTCTCCTTAAGCAGTACTTCACTCTATTTTTCTTTTAAGGGAAAACATGCTATTCTTTTAGGCAGGAAATGTAGAAAATGAGGTCGATATATTATGCATTATGATGTTATTGTCATCGGCGGCGGGCCTTCTGGGCTAATGGCTGCAATCGGTGCTGCAGAAGAAGGCGCAAGCGTCTTACTTCTTGATAAAGGAAATAAACTAGGGCGTAAACTTGCAATTTCTGGTGGCGGTCGCTGTAACGTAACGAACCGTCTACCACTTGATGAGATCGTTAAACATATACCAGGAAATGGCCGCTTCTTATACAGCGCTTTTTCTATTTTTAATAATGAAGATATTATTACATTCTTCGAAAATCTCGGTGTAAAACTGAAAGAAGAGGATCATGGCCGCATGTTCCCTGTTTCAAATAAAGCGCAATCGGTAGTAGACGCACTTTTAACACGATTAAAAGATTTAGGTGTAAAGATGCGTACGAATACACCTGTTGAAACGATTGAATATGAAAACGGTCAAACGAAAGCAGTTGTACTAAAGACTGGCGAAGTGTTAGAAACAAACCACGTCGTTATCGCTGTCGGCGGAAAATCAGTTCCGCAAACTGGTTCTACTGGAGACGGATATGCTTGGGCAGAAAAAGCTGGTCATACAATTACAGAATTATTCCCAACAGAAGTACCAATCCTTTCAAACGAACCATTTATTCAAGACCGTTCACTACAAGGACTCGCTTTACGAGACGTAAACTTAAGCGTATTAAACCCGAAAGGAAAAGCTATCATTTCTCACAAAATGGACATGCTCTTCACTCATTTCGGCTTATCTGGTCCTGCTGCCCTTCGCTGTAGTCAATTCGTTGTAAAAGCACTGAAAAAGTTCAAAACGAAGACAGTGCAAATGAGCATTGATGCGTTGCCAGAAGAAAATAGCGAGCAACTATTCCAGCGCATGCTGAAACAAATGAAAGAAGATCCGAAAAAAGGAATTAAAAACGTGTTAAAAGGTTATGTTCCTGAACGTTACTTCCTATTCTTATTAGAAAAAAATGAAATTGATGGCAGCGAGCAAGCTGGACAAGTTTCTCACGAAAAGATTCGTGCACTTGTGAAAGACTTTAAAGAATTTACTGTGAATGTAAATGGTACGCAGTCAATTGAAAAAGCATTCGTTACTGGCGGCGGTGTATCCGTTAAAGAAATTAATCCGAAAGAAATGTCTTCTAAATTTACGAACGGCTTATATTTCTGCGGAGAAGTTCTTGATATTCACGGTTATACTGGTGGTTATAACATTACATCTGCCCTTGTTACTGGTAGAATTGCTGGAACAACAGCTGGAGAAAACGCAAAAATGAAGTATTAAAAAAAGAAACAGGGATTCCTGTTTCTTTTTTTATAGGT
>NZ_JAKUFR010000115.1:0-12347 GCF_022663555.1 Bacillus cereus group sp. BfR-BA-01381 | reverse complement strand
ATTTCATCAAAGGCAATGTCCCCTTTTCTTTTGTCTTCCCCTTTAGTATAACAAATAAAGGTTATTCAGGTAAAAATGGGAATCGTTATATTTTTTTACTACTTAATACAACTCCGCTCACTACATATAAGATAGATGCAATATAAAAAATCGTGCCGATCGTAAAGAAATCTACTAAATATCCTGTTGCAATAATTGCTACTGCTCCTCCAATCGATGTCCACACATGATATTTTCCAATCTCATAACCAGCATTTTCTTGTACAACTTTTCGTGCTAACGAAGTCTTCTCCGTATTACGCTGCACAGCCCCTAAAATACCCATTAAAATTTGAAGAATGTATACATGCCATACTTCTGTTGCAATAGGAAAACAAAGCATTAACATTGCCATGGACCAAGCGTATATAATTAATAACTTTCTATCACCTACTCTATCAGAGATTCTTCCAACTAACGGATATACTAGGGCTGAAGTTAAGGCAAATAAGCCATATGCCCAGCCAAACTGTGAGAAGCTATTTCCAACATTCCGAAGCAATAGAATGTAAAAAGGAAATACCATACTTCCAGCCATCATAATAATGCTTTGTGAAGCTACAAATCTTCTATATGTCATTTCGTATACTCCCTATAAAATAAATTCACAAATCTCTCTTTTGGATCCGCTTCTTTTTTCTTCTGAAGAAATTCTTCTATACGAGGATATGCTCTCTTTAACTGCTCTTTCGTTGGATAAGAATAATACGGTAAATAATAACTACCGTTATGCTTTAACGTAACATCAATCATCTTCTGAATAACATTTTCTGTTTTCTTTATCTCATGTTCAGAACGCCCTTGATTAATTAAAAGAACCAGTGCAAACATATCATCTTTCGCATAGGATAAAACTGCATTTTCATTCTTTTCCACGTAACGAATCGTAATATTGAGCAAATTAAACTCTTCCTCATTTAATACGTTACGTAAATCATCTACGTATTCCGTGAAAGAATCTATAGGCACAAAATATTCTTGCAACACCTCTGTCCTATTCGGATTTTCATATTCCATAAAGGCACTATCTGACCTCATAACATTATTTCGCGTCTCATACTTTCCATCTGTACGTTCAAAATAACTTCTTTGTATATCCCAAAACGTATCTTTTCCCCAATCACTATAGCGTGATAATCCGAGTAAAAATTTAGGCGCTGCTATAATAGTTTCTTCTTTTAATTCACTATACTCCTCCCTCATATTTTGGTTTTGTGCCAATGTATAATCTGTCACATACATTTCTCTTAAAAATGAATTTGGAGCAACAGAAATACGAGCTAAGTGCATACGAACATTTTCATCTTTTTTCACTTTCTCTTTGAAATAAGACGTGTATTCTTTATAATCTAGCATTTTCGTGTGCGTTTCATATAATTCATCATTTGTTAACTTTAAGGTCACATCTAAAATGACACCAAATAACCCGTAACCGCCAATGACATAAGGAAATAAATCCGCATTCTCTTCTCTACTTACATTACGCACCGTACCATCCGCCATTAGCAATCTAAACGACTCTACTGTATCAATCAATGCTTCATGACGAATATCACGACCATGTACATTTACACTTAATGAACCACCAACTGTAAAAATATTTTGCGACTGCATCACCTGAACAGCAAGACCATATGGATTTACTTTCTTCTGAAGATCATTCCACGTGGCACCACTTTGAACTGTAATACGCTTCTTCTCTGGATCAAATTCTAATATTTTATTATACCCTTTCATATCAAGCATCGTCCCATGCGGATAATATGTCTGCCCGCCCTGACTATGTTGCATACCAGCAATAGAAATTTTCTCCCCAGAAACATTTGCATCTTGCACTAATTTTATTAACGAGTGCTCATCCTTACCACTTTCAACGCGTTTTATTTTTGTCGGGAGTAACTTTCCTACATCGCTCATAATCGGATGATTTAATTGCTCCTTATATGTATTTACAGATGTCACAAGCAACACTGTATAAGCCATCATAACCACCGCTATCTTTCTTTTTTTCAAATGACACTCTCCTCTTCTACATCTTTTCCTCTTCATATTGTACCTATTTTCCTATGAATAAAGAATATAAAAAAGAGGGACCTTATTTTAGGTCCCTCCTCATCAAAACTGTTACTTTGCTGCTGGCAATTGTATTGGATCAAACTTTTCATACGACGTATATTTTGCGTTCGTAATAATGTGTGCTTTATCCTTGCCATTACTACTCATAATCATGTCTATCTTTGCTGATTCATATTTAAAATCTTTTGTAATGATATATTCTGCATCCACTTCTTCTATCTTCGCATTTTGTGCTTGTAACATTTTCTTCTGCGTTTCATCCATGTTAGTTAACATACTTTCTGTTTCTTGCCCTTTTAATGTAAATTTCAGTTTATATTTATCTCCGCTTTTCTCCATCTTCATTTTATCTAAAACTACTTCCGGTACTTCTAACTTATCTATAATATCTTGAGTTGCTTTCATTCCACCAGCGTTTAATTGCTCCTCTGGTACGGTTATAACTTCTCCTGTATTAGGGTTTTTTACCTCACCAGCAACTTTACCATCCACAGTATACACTACAACATCTGTACCGGAAATATTCATTTCAGAACGAGAATTCTTTGTCTTTGGCTCTAATTGCATCTTAGCCTTTAATATATCCATCTCTGTTCCCTCAGCTTTTACCCCTACACCATATGTCATCGTTACATGTTCTTCATTTTTAAAAGCTTCGTTCGTTTTCTTGAAAACATCCTTCGCCTTTAATTCCTTTTCTTTTTGAACTGATTCTTTTTTCGGCTCATCCGTCTTTGCTGTTTTCTCATTACTACACCCTACCCCTAGACTGATTGCAAGCACTAAACTTGAAATAAAAATAATTTTTTTCACACTGTCGCCCCCTTTCCCAAAATAATATCACCTCTTTTCCTATGAAATCTATATAATTTTTAATCTATATTCGCTATATAGCGACATGTTTAATGAAGACTTTAAATATGATATAAATAACAACAACTCATTTCAGGAGGTCATTATGAAAGCAATCATTTGCACAAAGTATGGGCCACCTAACGTTCTTCAGCTTCAAAATATAGAGAAACCTATACCTAAAAAGAACGAAGTATTAGTCAAGATTCACGCAACGAGCGTAACGACTGGAGATTGTAGAATACGTGGCTTTAATAGCCCTCTCTTATTTTGGATTCCTATGCGGATCATATTAGGTTTCAGAAAACCGAGAAACCCTATACTTGGTGTAGAATTAGCTGGAGAAATCGAGGAAATTGGAACAGATGTAACTCAATTTAAAAAAGGCGACCCAATTTTTGCATTAACAGAACTAAACCTCGGCGGTTATGCCGAGTACACATGCGTACATGAAAGTGGATTAATAGCATTAAAACCTACCAATATGACATATGAAGAAGCGGCAGTTATTCCTTTTGGTGGAACTTCAGCATTGCATTTCCTGAGAAAGGGCCGTATAAAAAAAGGGCAACAAGTACTCATATATGGTGCTTCAGGATCGGTAGGAACAGCTGCTGTACAACTTGCTAAATATTTCGGCACGACCGTTACGGCTGTTTGTAGTAATTCAAATTTTGAACTAGTTCAATCTTTAGGAGCTGATAAAGTAATTGATTATACGAAAGAAGATTTTACTAAGGGGTGCGAGCGCTACGATATTATATTTGATGCAGTTGGGAAGTATAAAAAATCCCTTTGTACAAATACATTAACACCCAATGGAAAATATGTATCTGTTAATGGAATGATGGCAAAGGTAAGTAAAGAGGATATGATTCTACTAAAAAAACTAACTGAAACAGAACATTTAAAACCTGTTATTGATAGAACTTACCGATTAGAAGAAATTGCTGAAGCTCATATGTATGTAGAAAAGGGACATAAAAAGGGGAACGTTTCGATTACCTTAAAATAAAATATATTCAGAAAATAACATTGACAATTCTTTTTGTAAGATTTACTATTAGTACCATATTAAAAAACTACATACACATACTCTTATCAAGAGTGGCGGAGGGACTGGCCCGATGATGCCCGGCAACCGAGCTTATAACGTATAAGCTAAGGTGCTAATTCCTGCAAAACGAGTTTTCGTTTTGGAAGATAAGAGAGGAATCTATTTTGTCTATTCGGCACCTCTCTTATTTTTGAGAGGTGCTTTTTATTTTGGAACGTATATTTAAGGGGGAATTATAGATGAAGAAAGTATTATTAAGCATTGTAAGTGGGGCTGTATTATTATTAAGCGCATGTAGCGGGAGTTCAGATAAAGAAGTAAAAGCGTTAGATGAGAAAAAGATTACTGTCGGTGTAACAGGAGGGCCGCATGAACAAATTTTTGAAAAGGTAAAAGAAGTAGCAGCGAAAGACGGTCTCGAAATCAATATAAAAGTATTTAATGATTATGTAGCACCGAACGTATCCCTCGATGAAAAAAGCCTTGATGTAAATAGCTATCAAACAAAATCATATTTAGACGTATTTAAAGCGGAACGTAATATGAAATTAACTGAAGTATTTTCAACAGTAACATTCCCTATGGGCGTATATTCTAAAGACATAAAAGATGTAAAAGACTTAAAAGAGGGCGATGCGATTGCTGTACCGAATGACCCAACGAATGAACTTCGAGCTTTAAAACTATTTGAAAAAGCAGGAGTTTTAAAAGTGGATCCAAAAGCTACAGAAAAAGCGACTGCGAAAGATGTAATTGAAAATCCAAAAAATTTAAAGATTGTTGAATTAGAGGCATCTCAATTACCAACACAACTAAGTGAAGTAAAAGCAGCTGCAATTAATACAAACTTTGCATTAGGTGCAAAATTAAGCCCTGCGAAAGATTCTATCTTCCGTGAGGGAAAAGATTCACCATATGTAAACTGGGTCGTTGTTCGTACTGAAAATAAAGATGATGCTGTTGTAAATAAATTAAAGAAAGCTTATCAATCTAAAGAAGTAAAAGAATTTATCGAGAAAAAATTTGATGGTTCTGTTTTACCGTCTTGGTAGGAGCTGACGATAATGATTGAATTAAAAAATGTATCCAAAGTATTTACAACAAAAAAGGGGAATGTGGAAGCTCTTAAGTCTACTTCCCTTCAAGTAAAAAAGGGTGAAGTATTTGGAATCATTGGATATAGTGGCGCTGGCAAAAGTACGTTAATTCGATGTGTAAATTTATTAGAAAAACCAACGACAGGAAATATCATTGTAAACGGCCAAGACTTAACAACTTTATCAGCAAAGGAACTAGCAAAAGCGAGACAAAAAATCGGGATGATTTTTCAAGGATTCAATTTACTTAAAACTGTTACCGTTTATGAAAATATCGCATTACCGTTACGTCTTGCTGGCATTCCAAAAGTAGAAATTGAAAAAAGAGTAGAAAAGTATTTACGCATTGTCGATCTTTTTACTCGAAAGGATGCCTATCCAAGTGAACTTTCTGGTGGCCAGAAACAACGTGTTGCCATTGCACGTGCACTATCACATGAACCTGAAGTGTTATTAAGCGACGAAGCAACGAGTGCTTTAGATCCAGAAACAACTGATTCTATTCTTGACCTCTTATTAAAGATTAATGAAGAAATCGGGATCACAATTTTATTAATTACACATGAAATGAACGTTATCCAGCGTATATGTGACCGGGTTGCTGTTATGGAACATGGATCAGTAATCGAAAGTGGGACTGTGAAAGATATTTTTACAAACCCACAACATGTAACAACGAAGAAATTTGTAAATAGTGCATTTGCAGCAAAAATTCCAGAAGACGTACAAAAAGAACTTCAAACTACTGGTGAAATTGTAACTCTTTCTTTTATAGGAAATTCTTCAGGAGAACCAGCATTAGCTATCGCTACAAAACGTTTCCAAGTGTATCCGAATATTTTATCTGGTAATATTACTCAATTAAAACATGAAGCATACGGGAAACTTGTCATTCATATGCAAGGGGAACAAAATGAAATCAACCGTGCTTTATCATTTTTACAAGAACAAGGAATCATCGTAGAAGGAGGTAGAACAGACCATGGAAAACAAGTCCTTTTTGGATGAATGGGGTAAAGTTATATGGGAGGCGACAATACAAACCTTTCAAATGACATCTATTTCATTACTCATCTCGATCCTTATTGCGCTACCACTTGGTGTCACACTTGTTTTAACGAGACCTGGTGGACAGCGAGAAAACAAAATCATTTATCCAATTCTTAATACAATTATTAATATCATTCGCTCTCTTCCATTTATCATTCTATTATTCTTCATTCTACCTTTTACAAAATTTCTAATGGGAACATCCATTGGTGTGCAAGGTGTTATCGTACCGCTTGTCGTCTTCACTGCTCCCTATATCGCAAGATTGATGGAGACCGCATTATTAGAAGTCGATCGTGGTGTGATTGAAGCTTACCAAGCGATGGGCGTTTCTACTATAAAAATTATTTGGCACGTCATGGTGAAAGAAGCTCGTCCCTCCCTTGTACTTGGATTAACAATTGCAACGATTGGCTTAATCGGCGCAACAGCAATGGCTGGTCTTGTAGGTGCTGGTGGGCTAGGGGACTTAGCATATCGCTTCGGACATTTACGCTATGAACCTGAAGTAATGTATGCAACTGTCTTTATTTTAATTATCCTCGTACAAGGATTACAGTCTTTAGGGAATGGTGTTGCACGAAGATTGAAGAAAGATTAAAAAAGAAGGTATCTCACCAGTGTGAGATACCTTCTTTTTATCTTTTAAATCCACCTTCTGAATGAATAACTTGTCCCGTAATCCACTCTGCTTCTTCGCTTACTAAAAACTTAATGAGTCTTGCTGCATCCTTTGGTTCACCAATTCTGCCAAAAGGAAACATTGGCTTTAATCCTTGCTTTATCTCTTCAGTCATCCAGCCTGTATCGGTTGGACCTGGGTTAATTGCATTCACTGTTATTCCTAAATGAGCTACCTCGGCTGACAACGAACTAGTAAGAGCATCAATAGCTCCCTTCGTTGTTGCATACGCCAGTTCTCCAATCATAGGCCCTTGAAATTGCCCCGAAGTCATATTCACAATTCTACCACCAGATTTCTTATCAAACCCTCGAGCAAATTGACTACTTAACAATGTAGTCGCACGAACATTGACCATGTAGTGCTTATCTAATTCTTCAGCAGTCAAATTAGAGAAGTCATTATTCGTAGAATACGCTGCATTATTAATTAATATATGAGGGTAGCCTAGTTGTTCAGTAACTTTATTTATAAGCTCTTTCGGCGCATCATTCTGAGTTAAATCTAACTCCATGCTCGATACTTTCACACCGTTTTTTAGTAACTCTTCTTTTAATTGTATTTGTTCACTTTGATCAACGCCCCAAGGCATCTCTTTATCATACTCTGTCCAATACGTAAAAAATATATCGTATCCTGCTTCAGCTAATTCTTTACAAATTGCTGCGCCTATACCATCTAGACGACTTACACCTGTAACGACTGCTACTTTATGTTTTAATTGATTCATCATATACTCCTCCAATTTTAAAGGACGCATATTTTATATAAGAGATATGAATTTCCCCACATAGGTATCTATCCTTACAAAGGGGATGCACAAGCCGAATATGCAGTCCTTGCATGATTTACAGATAGCTAAATAAACCCTCACTTACGAGAGAAAAATTTATCTATCTAGTTTCTAATCATTACAAGCTCATCCACATATTGAGTCCTTGTCTCCTTTCCATATATCTCTATTTCTATCATAACAATATGATGTAATATTTCAAATGATAAAAAATAAAAACTAATACTCCATTCCAAACTTTTATCAAATTTATTATATTATAATATTTAAATAATGGAAATAATTAGAAAAAACACTGGCAAATATTTACTAACCTTCTTATAATAAAACGTGGGGCTAATGTGAGAGTTTAGTTTTAAACAAATAGGGGGAAGAAACATGTCAAAAAAATTACTTTCTTTATTTTCTGCAATAATCGTAGCAGCTTTTGTAATAACCGGCTGTGGTCAAAGCGATACGACAAATAAAGAACAAAAAGAGAATGCAACAAAAGAAAGCAAAACGGATACAACGAAAGAAAGTAAATCTGCTGAAAAAAAATCCGAAGATAAAAAAACTGAAGATAAAAAGCCTGAAAATACAGCTACTGGCTCAAACGACTACTCTAAGCTGATTTCCTATATGGAAAAAGAAACAGGCGGTAAAACAAAAGTTCTTTTTGAAAATAAGGAACCACAAGTCCATAAAGCTGAAGATGTTTCAGTATCAATGAATAGTTATACATTAGTTGAATTAAATGGATTCCATACAGACTTTAACATTCCATTTAACCGTCAAACGGAGGGCGGAGTTATTCTTGTGAACTATAGCGTAAAAAATAGTTCAGCTAAAGATATTTATTATATGCCAGCATTGGACATGTCATTTACTGGTGCGCAGAAAGTATATAGTAACTATAAAGACTTAATTCCAAAAGAAGATCAGCTACCAACTAAGCTTGCTCCAACGAATGATTACTTAGTAAAAGCAGGAGAAACTATTTCTGGTTATATCGCGTATCCATTCGGAAAAGATGATCTAGAAAAAATTTCAAGTCTCTCAACAGTCTCAGTCACAGTCCCAACTGCACAAGCTAATAAAGGAAAATTCGATGCTCCAATTGGAAGCCCTGGAAGCTTTTCATTGAGTTTAAACAAACAAGGTGCTGAAAAGGTTGCAACAGATAAAACTTTCTACCAAGATAAAGCTACGGCTAATAACATGGGCGATAAAAAAATGTTAAAAGAGAAATCAAGTATTAATAACAGCCAAGAATTAGGTGCTGTTCATGTTACATTAGACGGATACCAATTTACTCAATTCACACCAAATTCCGTCGAAGCACCACGCTTTGCAAATTTCAAAAATGGTATTGTTCTATTAACAGTGAAATTCAAGCTTGATAACAAAGATACTCAAGACGTTTCACTATCTCCTATAAGCTCTACATTGAGAGTGAATGATGGTACACAATATACGATTAATGAAGGTATGCTACTAAATTACGACTATAACGCTGCAGTCAAAACGGGAACATCTGGAGAGTTACTGCAAGTATTTATTTTAGACCAAGAGCAGTATGAAAAGATTTGGAAAGACAAAAGCTTTGAAATTGAGTTAGGACCTATGAGAAATAAAGAAGCTAAAGATATTTCACAAGGTAAAAAAGCTAAATTTACATTACCTAAATAAATTACTAAATATATAATAGAAAAGGCATATAACATATGATTGTTATATGCCTTTTCTATTTGTATCAAGAACAAAACTTTCATTTAAGTGTATACATTTATGATTACCTATCCGTTGTATAAGTGTAGGGAGGAAAAGTGATGGGAAAAGAAAATATATTAACCTCCTATCTTATTCATTTAGGGGAGGAAGTGTTCAAACTATTACTAGCGAAAGGAGCTATCAAAGAAGATGCAGAAGACATCATCCAAAATACTTTCTATAAAGTATACACATTGCTAGATAGCTTAACCGAGGATAACATACGTCCATGGTTTTTCAGAGTTGCATTAAATGAATACATTGACTTGAAAAGGAAAAAGGAGCAACAGAACATCTATTTAACTGAAGAGATTTATTCAAAATTACAATATACAGACCGGGAATTGGATACTGTTTTAAATAAAGATGAGATTTTCTATCTATTAAAAGATATAAAACTAGAATACAAAGAAGCCTTCTTTTTAAAGTATTATTACGATTTTACATACGAAGAAATCGCACTAATACTAGATATTCGAGTAAACAGCGTCAAACAAAAGTTACATCGCGCACGTAAAACAATTCATTCTACAGTAGGAGGAAAACCTTAATGGATACTTCTTTAAAAGATGCATTAAAAAAAGCTAAAAGGAAACAGTTACTTAAAATCATCATTACTTCTATTATCGTTGTCATCATACTTATCCCTATCATTTATAAGGTGGGCAATTACTTCGCAGCCAAAAGTTCTACGAAACTTCACGAACAACTATTTTTACATAATGCAATTGCAGAACCAAATGTACAAATTGATTCTCAAGTAACGAGTAATTCATCTATGTTTGGCGGCAATATTATATCAAATCGTTCCAAAAATATTAATGGTTATATCGTCCCATGGAACACATTAACAAGCTCCTATGGTTGGATCCGTATCAATATTGATTCCAATGAATTAACGCCTGGTTTTTATTGGTCTAGGTCCAATACAGAGTTTTATGAGTATGATAAACAAACAAAGAATAAATTTGCAACATTTTATAATCCTGCTATTAAGGACTATTTTGATGATGTCCAAAATGAATTAGGAGAAGTTTCACAAATGAACAACTATGTTGCCGAAGTTGCTATCTCTTTCAATCAGCCCTACACACTACAAGAAATTAAAGAAAAAATTCCAGACAACTTAAACATTGTATGGTTATATATGACCTCACCAATTGGAGATGAAAGCAAAGGACCTGCTGGTATGCCCGTTTACGGATTCAATCCAGACAATTCTCCTAAAGAAGCGTACAAAGAGTTCGTTGATTCACTTAAACAATACGATGACGATGGATATCACGAAGATATCCAAAAGTTTTTAAAATCAAACAAGGGCAAACCATTCGATCAAGTGAAAATTTTAGGTGTTATGCTAACAGGAAAAACGGAAAACTTTAAGGCATTAGAAAATCAAGAATTTATTCGTGGTGCTTCTGTAGGGGTTACTGCACCAATTGTTCCTTATATAAAACCAGAGAAATAATAAATGAGAGACCAAATATATTATGGTCTCTCATTTTAAATAAACCTCTCTCAAATAAATCACGATTCTCAAAACAACCCACTTCAGCTTACAATGAACCTGTAGTATTATCCTTCAATTCTTTTTGTCTTAAGTGCTCTCTTATCTCTTTTGAGGTTTCTTTCAAATCCATATGTTCATTCAAAAATAAGTTATGTATTTACTTCATTACATAAGTTCACGATTTGTTTTATACTCTCCCGTTTCACACTCTAATTTATGTGAATTAGTACTTATAAATACAATGTCATGTAGACAGCACTTTAAATATATTCCACCATAGTTATTTCTTAAAAACCCCTCTTCACTTATCTTATTTATAAATAAACAGTGATTTTTTATTTTCTAAAAAAGCGAGTTATAAATAAAGTTATTCCAACAACTAATAATACAAATACAGATTTTTTTACATTACCTTCCTCAACTCTCTTGATTTGAGATTCCCTAGAATTATTCAATTCATTCTCATCAACGATTTTTAATTCATCATTATGCTCATTAAAACAGCCTTGATGCTCCAATTTCCCATCCAACTCCAAAGAGAATTTTTTAGTATTTGTTGCTGTAAGCTTTTCATATATAAGATTAAAAATAACAGAAAAAAATATTAACTGTAACATAAAACTAATTATCATTTCAAATAAAACAATAACCCTTAAATATCCTTTTGGTGTAACATCACCGTATGAACCACCAAAAAATGTAGTCCCACTAAAATAAATATAATCAAGTACATAACTTAAATTATTGTTAGTTCCCCTTGAAAGATACGTATTAGTTTGAACAACATCATCTAAAATTAGTTCATTAGTAATAAAATTGTACTTGTTTATATGGATATTGGACGGATTATCAAAACACATATAAATATTGGAAAAATAATAAATAACAACAATACAAATACCTACAATGAGTTGAATTAACACTATATTAGACACGTCGTTCTTATACTTTAATATAAATTTCAATAAGTATACCGCAATATACACAGCAAATATTGATAGCATTATAAGAAATAAAATCATTAGATAAAAATCAATAAACTTCATTATACCTATCGTTGATATTAAAAACATTAACGATACAAATACATAATATAAATATATTCCACTTGGCTTTCTTTTCATTACATATAATTTACTTATTATTATAATAGAATTAACAACTATAATGAATATTATTAACCAATATAATCCTTCTATATGTAAATCCCCTGATTTTGATATACTCTCGCTGGAATAGTTTACAGCCCATAATCCTACTTTTTTATTATTAGCATCGTTTTGCGCACTTATTAAATTTAAATCTATGACACTACCATGTAAGTTAGCTGATGTTACAACATATCCATTGGTTAACAAGAATTCATTTATACTTACTCTTTTATCTTCAGTTAAATACACCAAATATGTATTATGTTGAACTTCTTCTAAAAAAACTTC
>NZ_JAKUFR010000114.1:0-12582 GCF_022663555.1 Bacillus cereus group sp. BfR-BA-01381 | reverse complement strand
ATCCACGAATCTCTACCTGATGTATCTAATAACATAGGAATCATAATGACATGATTAATTATCCCAATACTACCAATGAGTATCATAGAAACTTGAAATAAAGTAATTGTTTGCTTATTCATACTTACCACCATATTTAGTAATGAAGAAATATTACATAGTATAACTGATACATTACTTCTTTATTCCAAATGGTTAGCACTTAGAGACATGGACAATTAAACTTTTTTTCACATTAGATGTAAGCTAGCTCCTTCTATTCTATACATAATTTTTTTAGGCAGGTATACTATAAACACAATAGTTCTAGAAAGGTGATGATGTTATGTATGAACAACAAAATAATAGAGATAGAGATCAAAAAATGATGTTTTCTATGCAAGGAGTTCCCACAAATAAAATTAACATGAATCAATTACCTAAATGGATTAGAATCTTCGGCTATTGTGCATTTGGCTGGATGATAGTATTTAGTTTAATTATGATAATAGGTTTAATTCTTCAATAACTATGCAGATAAACAGTTAAACGGGACAGTAATTAGATCATAGATCTAATTACTGTCCCGTTTTTTATATGTAATTCTTCAATAATATAGGTAACTGATCATAACAAAAAGAACCTGTAGAATATCCTACAAGTTCTTTTTCAAATTTAGTTAAAAGGAAACAACAAAATATCTTAACATTCAATACAGGGAGACCATTTTGATTATGGCTTGATTTTATTATATATCAAATATAAGCTTTTGAAATGAGTGATATTTGAAAATTATGTGAATTAAAAAACTAAGATGTTTGTATTAGATTTGGTTTACGACCAACTTCTTCTTACTTAAATACACTGCACGATCTGATTTTTTAGCAACTTCCTGTGAATGCGTTACAACAATAATACATTTATTCTCTTTATGTGCAAGTTCTTGAAACAGTTCTATAATATCCATTGCCGTTTCTTCGTCGAGGTTTCCTGTCGGTTCATCTGCAATCAGTAAATCAACATTACAAGATAACGCTCGAGCAATTGCTACACGCTGTTGTTGTCCACCGCTTAGTTGCAATACGTTTCGTTTTGCTTCAGTTTCTGTGAGTCCTACCCTCTCTAATAATTCTAATGCTCTTGCTGTTTTATTTTTCACTTTAACACCTGTAATTTCCATTGCTGTTAAGACATTTTGAAGAGCAGTCATATAGGTAATCAAATTATAAGATTGGAAAATTACAGATACATTTTGATTACGGTATCGATCCAAACCAATTTTTCGAATATCTTTGCCATTATACAGTACGTAACCATTTTTAGGGACATCCAGTCCACAACCTAAGCTTAGAGTTGTGGTTTTTCCAGATCCGGATGGTCCTAAAATTGTGTAGAAATGACCTTTTTGAAAAGAAAAGTTAACATTGTCTAGTATCGCTACATTTTTTCCATTACTTTCATAATAATAATCCAAGTTTTTAAATTGTAAAATCGTTTCCATATCGCGCCTCCTTATTCATCTTTTAAAAGAATTTGTTTTGGATTTAAACGTAGAATAGATAATGCCGGAAGAAGCGTTGCAATTATAGCAATAGCTAGTCCAATTCCACCCATTTTCCCTACATCTTCTCCTGTTACACTTACATCAATTTTATCAATTGGATTTTCTTTTTGATTTTGTAGAGTACCACCAGGCCCAGCCATCATTACAGTACCATGTTGCAAGGTATCTGTTTCTTCGCTCGCAGTAGCAATTTCACTCGAAAGTAAATTATTCCCTATAAATTGAGAAACTTTGGCTCCTGTTGTTATGGATAATCCAAATGCTAAAATAGCGATACATACTACTTCTACTACAAACTGCGCCATCAGTTTCCACTTTTTCTCTCCAATAGATAACAAAATTCCCATTTCCTTACGACGCCCTTTAATTGATAGCATAATGATTAACTCTAATATAATCGCACCTGCAATCGATACAATATAAATAATCATTTGAGAAGTAGAAGAGATATTTTCGATAGGACCAATCATTTGTTTGTACAATGAATCATGTGCATCTAATTTAAAATAATTAAAATCAATATTAGATTTTTTTGCTTCTTTTTTAAATGCATCAATGTATTGTGGGTCATTCAAGAAATACACGACTTGAACACTATTTATACCTTGATCTACTTCTAATTTTTTCATAGTTGAATGCGGCATATATAGTTTATTAGCTGGATCCATTATAGGAGGGGCCTGTTGACCCATTGCTTGCTCATTCGTTTCGTAAATACCGATAATTTCAATCTCGAGGGTTTCCTTCTTATCCCCTGATTGCACTTTTACTTTGTCTCCTACTTTCAAATTGTTTAATTCCGCTAATCGTTTTTCCATTAAAGCTACATTCTGATCTTTCATCTGTTCTGTAATTGGTTTTCCATCTATAATTTTACTTTTTCCATTTTTAAAGCTTTCTTGTAATGCTGTCTTGCGAACTCCCTCAATCGTAAAAGATGCATTCATATCTATTTCTGTACCTGAGCTTGAACCGCCTCGTACAGCTGCCATTCCCACTTTACCTTTCCCTTCTTCTTCATCTGAGGCTCCTACTAGTTTAAGTCCATCAGAAATTCCGAAAGTGTTAGTTATGTAATTATAGTCTTTTACATATTTTGACTTCGCTAATTGATCTGTTTCTTTTATATTGAGCTGCGGCGGTTTTGGCATTTCTCCAGTTTCTCTAGCTTTTTGACCTAATTTGTCAAAATCAAGACCTAAAGTAACATCTGCACCTAGTTTTTTTCTTGCAGCATCAGCTGCTTTTTTTGATGCATTTTGGATTGTGAACCCTGAAAGAACCAAATTTGTAACAATTAGAAAAACTGCCATCAAAATTAATGATGTTCCTATTCTTTTTTTCATACTGAGAATTGCACGTTTTATAAAATTCATTTTTTCTTACCTCCTTGATAACTTGTATTCTATATATGTTATCTAGAGTCTATATGGAGCTAATCGGTAGTTTATCTAGAGATATAAGGAGTTTATGTGTAGTTATTAATTGGCCACCGAAAAAACAATCCAAAAGCGTAAGCGGTTTTGAATATCGGTAAGAAGTTTGTCCATTTAAGGGACTTATAGAAAAAGAAAAGGAGGTTAAGTTTAATTTAATGTATGTAACATGAAAAATATATTTATTGTGCAATTTCTACACGATAAACATAGAAATCACGTCATTTTAAAAGGTTAAAAAAAATAAGCTATTTTGAATGGTTGGATAGAGTTGAAGAAACTTATATTTAACTATGGGGTCCCGATACATCATTATCAATCTAATATTTTGCAATATTGATAAAACGAAAAAGACGTTATCCTTTCTGTAGAATTTTAGGAAAGGATAACGTCTTTTTTATACTTGTATACTCAAAGTTCCTTTGATTTGTTTTTGGATGGTAAAACACGTTTCTCTACTCTTTCATATTGAGTAAGTAATTGCCTAATAAAAGATAATTTCGGTACTAACCAATACGAAATTATCGCTGAAATACACCCTATTAAAGCCCCTATTGCAACATCAAAAGGATAATGAACCCCTACCCAAATACGAGAGATCGCTACACAAAGTGCAAGTATAAGCCATAGCCATCCAGTTTTTTTACGAACAAGCCAAAACGAAAAACAAATTGAAAAAAAGAGAATCGTATGGTCACTAGGAAATGAATTATCTACAGCATGGTCGACAAGTTTATTAACATCAGGCAATACTGCAAACGGTTGATAATTCAGATGGAATTTCCCTGCTATTTTCCCGATTACCTCAGCAATTACAAAAGCAACCATCGCTTGAATAACCATCATCCTACTTTTTCTGGATCCAGTAAACCAATAAGCTAAAATAATTAAAGCAAAAATATATACCATATATTCTGCCAAAAATACGATGGCCGGGTTTAGGAATGAATATTGTTTACCTAAATCATTAATTGTTCGAAAAATATCAATATTGAATTGAGAAAAAGACATTTCAAATCCCTCCTTTTTCGTAAGGTGTTTGACTGATTGCTATATACCTTCATTACATGAATCGTTTTGGTTATTGTACTCATCTAAAAATATCAACACCTTACGAAATCGCTTTCTTCTTTTTCACTTTAATAAAAAAAGAAAAAGGAAAACATCGAATTTCCTTACAAACATTCGTGCATTCTTACAGTTTTGTCATTTTCTCGTCACTTTGTAAATAGGTTCATCGTCTTGCCTTTTGCTATATTCATAAACTCTTATATCTACAACTACGGAAACGATAATTACACATAAAAAAGAGAAGAACCTTGGTAAGTTCTTCTCTTTTTTTATTAAATTGTAATATAATTACAGTATGTGAAATTATACTATTTTAACTTTAAAACAAATGAACTTAACGCAGGAACTTTAATTTTATTGTCATGAACAACATAAAGTGGTTTACTTCCCGCCTGCTTCCCGTCTACTAGTACTTTCCAAGGACCTTTCGATGGAAGTGTTATTTCAACAGCTTCTCTATTTGCATTGTGAGCCACCGTAAAGTATTCATTTTTATTCCCCTCTATTGTATAAGCTACAGTATTTTTCGGAGCATCAATAAATGATACATGTGTTTTTATTTGTTCTGCAGATGTCATTCGAAAAGCTGAGTACTTTTTGCGTAATTCTATTAAACCCTTCATATAATCTACTTCATTATTAAATGTTGCACGGCGCAGCCAATCCATCTGGTTAATTGAATCTGGAGATTTGTAACTATTATGATCACCGTATTTCGTCCGCATAAACTCTTGCCCTGCATGTAAAAATGGAATTCCTTGTGATGTTAATAAAATTGAAGAAGACAATTTGTGCATTTGTTTTCGCACTTCATCGCTATCACCTGAATTAGTTAACTCAAGTTTATCCCATAATGTATGATTGTCATGTGCTTCCACATAAGTTAATACCTGTTCCGGATCTTGATAGGTAGACGAATTTGTATCGTAGTCAATACCTGCCGTAATACCTTTTTTAATACGATCTTCCATGTTTTCCTTTCCATTTATAAAACCATTTTCCTTCTCCTCAAATACACTACCTTTCAATCCATCACGTATATTATCATTAAAATGAGCAATCCCTTTCATTTTCACTGCATTTTTTTGATTTGCTTTCAACTCTGCTGCAAGAGGTGTATTTAAATCCCAACCTTCTCCATGCAGTATAATAGAAGGGTTAATTTGATTAACAGCTTTACGTATTTCATTCATTGTTTCATAATCATGAATACCCATTAAATCAAAACGGAATCCATCTAAATTGTATTCTTTTGCCCAATATGTGACGGAATCTATCATAAATTTCCTCATCATTTTTCGTTCTGAAGCAGTATCATTTCCTACACCAGTGCCATTTGCAAATGTTCCGTCTTCATTGTAACGATAATAATAACCTGGAACTAACTTATGAAAATTAGATTCAGTAGCATTATACATATGGTTATAAACTACATCCATAACAACACGAAGGTTATTATCGTGCAGTGTTTGAATCATTTGCTTTAATTCAGTTATTCGAACAGTTGGCTCATATGGATTTGTAGAATAAGATCCCTCTGGAACGTTGAAATTTTTCGGATCATATCCCCAGTTATATTGTGGTTCGTTTACGTTCTCTTCATTTACTGAAGCATAATCAAATATCGGTAAAAGCTGAACGTGTGTAACACCAAGATCTTTTATATGATCAAGTCCTGTTTTTACACCTTCAGGCCCTCTTGTTCCTTTTTCTGTTACTCCTAAATATTTCCCTTTCTGCTTAATCCCACTTTCAGGTTGGATGGAAAGATCGCGTACATGCAATTCATAAATAATAGCATCTTCTGGATTTTTAAATTTAGGCTTTTTATTAGCGTTCCATTTTTTCGGATTTGTTTCTTCTAAATCAACAACTGCCCCTTTATCTCCATTTACAGAAGCAGCACGTGCATACGGATCAACGGCTTCAATCCACTTATCACCAATTTTTACCTTATATGTATAATAGAGACCTTTTTGATTCCCTTTAAGTTCCGTTTTCCAAGTGCCCTTTTCACTTTGTTGCATGTTTATTTCAGTACCTATTTTATCGTTCCATTTTTTATATGTAACTAACTTCGCTTCACTCGCAGTAGGAGCCCATACACGGAATTTTGTATGTTGTGGTGTATATATATTACCTAAATCGTTGCCACCGTAATAAAATAATTTATCAAACTCCTCACTACGAATTACTTTACCGATTTCAGTATTCGTATCAGCTACGTTTTCGATTTTAACTTTGTATGTCTGTTTTAAATCAATTTTCTGCTCCGTAATTATTTTAAACTTATTCGTAATATTCCCACTGTTTCTATCATAAGGACTAATATTCTTAATTTTAATGCCTTCAATTTCAATATTTCGTTCCTTAATATGAAACGGGACATTAGTCGTTACAGTAATTTCATGGAAACTATCAATAGATGCTTTTTGGATTGATAGATCCGATGACGGCTTAGAATTATATACTTTTTCATCACCCGAAAGAATCCATACTTCAGCACGACCATCCTTTATATTTTCAATCCAACGATCGCCACCATCTTTTTCCCACTCATTTGTACGAATGATAAATCCTACACGATTATAGTCACCATCTATATTAATCTTTGCGTACTTTCCAAATTCATCTTCACCAGTAAATTCATATGAGTTACCATTTGCATTTTCTCCCCATATCCAAAGATTCCAGTCTTTTGTATTTCCAGACTGTTCTTTGTAATGAATGATAACTTCAGTTGTTTTCGAATTTGAAATTGCCTTTACACTTTGAAAAGAGAAAACAGATGATAACATAACGATTATAGTAAGTAATAAAACTGATTTGTTAATTAATCTTTTTATCATTTGCACCACATACACCCTTTCTTTAAATAGCATGAACGTTATATTCTGCTCTTACTACATTACAACTACTTAAATTAATCTAAAAAATCTCTTTTATTTCACCCCCATATTGGCTGATTTCACATATGTATTTCAATGATCTTTTGGATACGAAAACGTTTGCATTAATGTTTTAAAAAATAGGGTTGTTTATCTCTTCATATATTTGTAAATACTAAAAGATCAGGGAAAACATTATAAAGCAACCGTTTGTTATCGCTTTCATTCTATAGCACTTCCCGTTAAAAGGTCAATATATTATTAATTTTCTGTTTTTATACACTATAAACCTTACATATTTGACGTAACTTTTAAAGATACCCTCCCTAATTATTGTTAAGTAAGTATATTTTCACTAATACATAGTTACGTAAAAAAACAGCTAATGTCCTTTAAGGATGTTAGCTGTTTTTCATAATGTAATAATAAATGAATAATAACTATATTTCTAACTTACTTAATTTTTGCTGCATCAAATGCCTTTTGTACTGCTTGAACCTCCGCTGTATTCGCACCATATTTATTTGTTGCCACTCGAATACATGCTGATCTTAATTCTTTGAAATTAGAAGTCATGTTTAACTCATCTGTATTTGCGTAATAGAAGATATCGAACATTTTATCTTCACCAATTCCTTTAACAGTTACACCGTTATGAGTTCCACCTTTTGCAATGAGATACGCAACTTTATTAATAATACTTGAGTTAAAGTGAACGCCGCCTTGATCCCATCCATTAAAATCGTTAAATTCACTGTAATCATCTGGATAAGGTACTCCAAGTGAAGATGGAACAGAAGCTGGGTTTTCCATATCACGGAAGACAGATCCAGTTTGTTCTCCCATCGTCCAGTTAAAGCTTCCATTATTTACGTATTTCTCAATAGATGTTCCCATAATATCAGATAGTGCCTCATTAATCGCACCAGATTCACCGTAATATTCAAGATTAGATTCACTAGAAGTAACAGCATGTGTAAATTCATGCCCAGCTACGTCATATGCTTTGACGATAGGATCCCCATATACAAGCATACTACCATTATTAGCACTTAATGCATTCTGCCAATTTTTCGGATCATTCGTATCTCCAGAATCCCAGGCATGTACAACTGAAACTACCTTTTGTCCCTTATTATCAAAGCTATTACGATTGTATTTATCTTTATAAAAATCAAAAACTTTTGTTGCTAAGTAATGAGCACTTACTGCTTTTGGATCGTTAAATGTTGTCGAAGTACTAGTTGCTAATGTACCAGGATAATAGCTTTCTTCTTTAGTAATATCTCTGTAATTCACATCATATGTTTCAATTCCTTGCCCTCTTGTATAATCAGCAAGAGCGTATTTGCCATTACTTTGTTTAGAAATACCAAATGAACGAGAGATACCTAAATCATCTTTTCCAGTGCCCGTTAATGATGTAAGACTGCTTTTTTTATTTTTCTTTAAGGCTCCAACTAGTTTTTCACTTGCTTTCAAGTTAGATTCTTGCACCATATTTTTTAACATATCACCATTTTGTGCATTTATTAAATATGTTCCAGACACATAGTTTGGTGTGGCAGCTTCAAATGTAACCTGGTACGCATTGCTAGCTTGTCCATTCTTTTCATCCACAAAAATAACTTCCTTAACTTCTGGCTCAGAAATAAAATTGATATCGTTCCCGTACTTCTTATAAATATATTGTTTCGCTTCATCTTTTGATAGATTGATAGGTTTTTTTAATTCTTCTTGTTTTAAATTTTGCGCGCTATCACCTGAAACACTTTTAATAACACCGTCATTATCTACGTGTGCAGTTAATTGATGGCCATATACTTCTTTTCCTTCATATGTTTGTTGTATACGTACAAGTGTAGTCCCATCATATGAACCGCGTTTTTGAAGAACTTTATAATCCACTCCTGTTTCTCCATTGACTTGCTTTGGAGAAAGGGCTTGTTTTGTTTTCTCCTTAAGAGCATCTTTTACTACATTCTCTGGTGCCTTTTGTGACGGTTGTGTAAGTTCACCTGATCGGAATGATTCCTCCTGAATTTGAACTTGTAGTTGATCTGTTTCCTCTGCATGACCTACTCCGTATGGTGCTACTGCTGTTAAAGCTAAACCTGTTGTTAATGCTACCTTAGTTAACGTCTTTTTGTTTTTCATTTTTTCACCTCGTATAATTTTTGAAATAGAAAGCTTGTACAAAGTATACTTGCTGTTTCTGTCGAAAAAAAGGGAAAATACACAATTTATGTAACATTATGCAAAATTACATAATATAAGGACGATGATATACATAAAGAACAACTTATATATGTGCAGGAATTTCAATAAAAAAAGAGCACTTTAAGGTGCTCTTCAAATACGATTATAAACTATGCATTGTGTCATTTATTAGTATATGCTCGTCTCATTTAATTGTTTATTTAACGATTTCTCTACCCAATAACCTTTTAAAAATACATCATCCAATACACCGTTATCCTCCGTTACTATTTGATTAGCAAATAAAAAAATATAGTTAAGATAATACTAGCAGGAAACATACTACTTATTTGTATTAATATTTATTGGTACTTTTTTAATTGGCACAAATAAATCAACCTTTAACTTTCCTTCTAGATCTTCCGCTACATTATTTAAGCAAAACTCTAAATTATCTCTATTATAATCTGCATCATACTCACTATTTAGTAGCCACTCTGCGTACATGTATTGATATGCTGCACTTAATTTATGAGGTTCATCATAGAACTGGTATAGAGCGTATAGACCTCCATCTACACTTTTAAATTGCACATCCTGATGTTGTTCTTTTTCAAAGTTTTCAGGTATGGTAACGCAAGCATCATGTCGGCACATATGGCTTGCAACAAGTTCAGGATTATCTAATGAGATTCCGATAAATGATTGCTCCGGTGGATAAAGTTTATTTTCATTTGCCCACTGTAATAACCTTCCCCAGTGATCTTGTGGTTCAAAATAACTACCAGTTCGTCTTATATAGGCTACTTTTAATGGTGGTACTTCTTTTATAACTATTTTCATTTACATCTTCTCCCCTATAAATATGTACACTGTTTATTTAGCTTTCTTTAATATTTATTCCTTCTTAAATAAAAAGAATTCTCTAATCACATAAATTTCAATTGAAGTTTAATTGATTACTACTACTAAAGTAGTATGTACTTTCATACTTTTATTTGATTTTAAATTCCTTTTAATTCGATATATTAATTGTAAGAAAATAAGAAGGTGGAGGATTTTAATTGATTAAAGGAATATACGAAGCGCATTTACCAGTGAGTAATTTACAAAAATCTATCGAATTTTATGAAAAATTAGGATTGAAGTTAGCCTGGAGCGATGAATCAACAGCATTCTTTTGGATTGAGGAAGGGAAAAGTTGGCTAGGATTATGGGCGGGCCCTGAATACGAAACAAAATATCATCCTTCTTTACGTCATATTGCATTTAGGGTTTCATATGAAGATTTAAAAGAATCATTAAATTGGTTACATTCACTTCAAATTAAAGCTGTTCCGTTTGGGAATAATGAATCTATTGAACCTTTTGTCCGTCCACATCAAGGTAATGCATCTGTTTATTTTATTGATCCAGATGGTAATAGTTTAGAACTTATTTGTCATATTGTTGTACCTAATGCACTAAAACATATAACTGATAAATTATCTTTTAAAGATTGGGAAACACTATTAGCTGATACGTTTGAATGAATATTAGCTATAAATCATAATAGCTCACCTTTACTTTTATAACATGTATAACAATCCTGAATAATAATTTCCTATCAATTTATCATTAAATAAATGTAAAAAATGACCCTATTTATTCATTTTTCATGCGTATGTATGTACATTTGTTAATTTATTCGATATATTATGTGTATTGAATGATTACGAAAAACTTATAGGTCGCTAAAAAACACCTTATATTTTTATATCCGTGAAAACTACAAAATGTATAAAATTCCATTTGTCAAATGAATTTAATGCGGAAGGAGGTTTGTGGTTACTTCATCGGGATATAATAATCAGTTTTAAACTGATAAAAATATAGGAGGCGACATTATGTTTCGTACGATTTCAAATTTCATGAGAGTAGCTGAGATAAGAAGGAAAATCCTTTTTACATTAGCGATGTTAATTGTTTTCCGAATTGGCACGTTTATTCCAGTTCCTCATACTAACGCAGAGGTATTAAAAGTACAAGATCAAGCTAATGTTTTAGGTATGCTAAACGTATTTGGCGGAGGAGCACTGCAACACTTCTCAATCTTTGCTGTAGGTATTACACCTTATATTACAGCTTCCATCATAGTACAATTACTACAAATGGACGTTATACCTAAATTTTCGGAATGGGCAAAGCAAGGAGAAATGGGCCGTAAGAAGTCAGCTCAATTCACTCGATACTTTACAATCATTCTCGCATTCATACAAGCCATTGGGATGTCTTATGGCTTTAATAATATAGCAGGTGGACAATTAATTACAGATCAAAGCTGGACTACATACTTATTTATTGCGACAGTTTTAACTGCAGGAACTGCATTTTTACTTTGGTTAGGTGAACAAATTACCGCTAACGGAGTAGGTAATGGTATTTCGATGATTATCTTCGCAGGACTTGTTGCAGCGATTCCAAATGTTGCGAACCAAATTTATTTGCAACAATTTCAAAATGCAGGCGATCAATTATTCATGCACATCATAAAGATGGTCTTAATTGGTCTTATAATTTTAGCGATAGTTGTTGGCGTTATTTACATACAACAAGCGGTGCGTAAAATACCGATTCAATATGCAAAAGCTGTTTCAGGCAACAATCAATATCAAGGAGCAAAAAATACTCATTTACCTCTTAAAGTAAATAGTGCTGGTGTAATCCCAGTAATCTTTGCTTCTGCATTTTTAATGACGCCGCGTACAATTGCGCAGCTTTTCCCTGATTCAAGCGTATCAAAATGGATAGTTGCTAATCTGGATTTTGCACATCCATTTGGAATGACACTTTATGTCGGTCTTATCGTTGCTTTCACATACTTCTACGCATTTATTCAAGTAAATCCTGAACAAATGGCTGAGAATTTGAAAAAGCAAAATGGATATGTGCCTGGTATTCGTCCTGGTAAATCAACAGAACAATATGTAACCAAAATTTTATACCGTTTAACATTTATCGGCGCGATTTTCTTAGGTGCAATTTCAATTTTACCGCTCGTATTCACGAAAATTGCTACATTACCACCTTCTGCACAAATTGGTGGTACAAGCTTACTAATCATTGTCGGTGTGGCACTTGAAACAATGAAAACGTTAGAAAGCCAGCTTGTAAAACGTCATTATAAAGGGTTTATAAAAAAAGCGAATTAAGTAAAAAAACACAGTTGGTTATTTTTCCAACTGTGTTTTTAATTCTACTGCATCTAATTTTTCTACTAATGTACCAATGACCTTTTCCAAGTTCATTATTTTTTCTTCTAACGCTCGAATACGTTTATTGCTCTCATCTACATCATTATATTTTAAACTGTTATTAGAGACTTTGAACTGCTCTCCTAATTCGGAAGTGATATCTTCAATTGTTGATTTTTCATTATTACTGGTAGTATTTGTATTTGATTTTA
>NZ_JAKUFR010000113.1:0-12640 GCF_022663555.1 Bacillus cereus group sp. BfR-BA-01381 | reverse complement strand
TTTACTTACGATTAAGTAATCACCAGCAAACTCAGGTAATACCTCAGTAGATAATGCGTAATAACCTTCTTTTAATGCTTTTTCTTTTACCTTTTCAGGCATTTTTAATTTCATTTCTTGGTACAGAATTTCTGTTCCACGGCCCCAGTTCTCGCCGTATACATAAAGCTGCTTGTTGAAGTTTTCTACAACAGAAACTGTAGCATCTTCACCGATTTTTGCTTTAATTTCTTTACCAGCTTCTTGTGCACGTTTCTTGAAGTCATCAACCCAAGTTTTTGCTTCTTTTTCTTTGTTTAATAACTTACCAATTTCTAAATGCTGTGTTAAGTAATCAACTTTTCCGTAAGTGTATGTTACAGTAGGAGCGATTTTCTTTAACTTATCAACATTTTTAATATTTGATAAACCGATGATTAAATCTGGATTTAGTTCAGCGATTTTTTCAACATTTTCATCTGATACTTCAGCAACATCTTTAAGTTTGCTATCAAAACGTGGGTTTTGTTTAGACCATGAATCTACCCCAACAAGATTTACACCTAATGACATTACGTTACCAGCGAATGATGATAAAACAACAACGCGTTTTGGATTTGCAGGAACTTCTACTTTACCATTTTCAGATTGGTATGTAATTGTTTCTGATTTACTACCTTTTGCATCATTCTTTTTGTCTGTAGAGCCATTGCTACAAGCGCTCATAACAAGGACGAAAAGAACGGTTAGTGAAATAAATAACTTTTTCATCGTCTGTCTCCTTTAAATAGATGATATGTGTATACAATAATTTGTTTAACTGCAATTTTTTTGAAAGAGTAGTGGTAATACAAAATGTTTATTAAAAATTTTGAATGTGAGATGTCACAATATAGTATTAACCATACTAATAAAAGAAGATGTAATCTCAAATTTTCTAATTATTAACAAATTGATAATGATTATCACTATTGATTCATTAAATAATATAATTTTATCTAGTTGTATTGTCAATAGTAATTTTAATTGTAAATTTTGCGGAAACAGGGTATATTTTATTGAGAATGATAATCAATGATTAGTAGCTGAGGAGTGAGCACGAATGAATCGAGAAGAATTGTTTGATGTAACTGTGATAGGCGGAGGACCTGCAGGGCTTTATTCAGCTTTTTATAGTGGACTCAGAGAAATGAAAACGAAAATAATAGAATTTCAACCACAGCTAGGTGGAAAAATACATGTTTATCCAGAGAAGATGATTTGGGATGTAGGTGGACTATTACCAGTTACAGGTGATAAATTAATTGAGCAACTTGTACAACAAGGGTTAACATTTCAGCCAGAAGTTGTATTAAATACAAAAGTAGAATCGATTATTCGTAATAAAGATGGCACTTTTACGTTAAAAGCAAACGATGGAAAAGAACACTTTTCAAAAACAGTTATTGTGGCAACTGGAAGTGGTATATTGAAACCACAAAAGTTATCAATTGAAGGTGCTGAGCGATTTGAAGTATCGAATTTAAATTATACAGTGAAATCTTTAAAGCGTTTCAAAGATAAAACGATCATTATTTCCGGCGGAGGAAATTCTGCCGTTGATTGGGCAAATGAATTAGAACCAATCGCGAAAAAAGTATATGTAACATATAGAAAAGAAGAATTATCTGGTCATGAAGCACAAGTGAAGCAACTGCTGAACAGCTCAGCTGAGTGTTTCTTTCATACATCGATTACAAAATTAATTGCTGGTGATAGTCATGAAGCGATTGAATATGTAGAATTAACGAATCATGAGACAGGTGAAGTTTCTCATTTACTTATTGATGAAGTTATTATTAATCATGGATATGAACGTGACATTACATTATTAGAAAATAGTGAGTTAGACGTTGCGATTATAGATAATTTTTATATTGCAGGGAATGCAAACAGTGAGTCTTCAGTAGACGGATTATATGCCGCTGGGGATATTTTAAAGCATGAAGGAAAATTACACTTAATTGCGGGAGCATTCCAAGATGCTGGAAATGCTGTAAATAAAGCGAAACAATTTATTCAGCCAAATGCAAGTGAGTATGGAATGGTTTCTTCGCATAATGAAGTATTTAAGAAGAGAAATCGTGAATTGATTAAGCAGATGATGAAATAGTAAAGAAACAAGTATACCCCCATTTACTTCTCTATTCGAATGACGAGAGAGGTAAATGGGGGTTTTCCTGTTTACTATATTTTCAATCATTATAATGACACCGGTTTCATCAGTTCATGTGAAATGAACGTTTTATTTGTAAATCCTCCTATAAAACAATGAATCTATGTTTTGCTGACGCAGAACAGTATTACATTATGCTGTTCCTTTAGCTCGTTCGTTAGGAAATGGCATGTTTAATATAGAAGCAATGTACTGTTTTCCATGCATTCGAGCTAATGATTCTAATATTTGGCGAACACGTTTTGTAAGATGACCTTGTTTTTTTATTTCCTCACAATATGCGTCATAGAAAACGTATTTAGCCCAAAGGAAATCATCTTGTTGGAATAAGAAATGATTTTTGTACCATTCTCCAATTGTATGGTAACAATTGTTTTCCTGTATTGCTACGCTTTGAGAAAGAATACGATCAGATAAAGATGCAGTTAAATGAGAAATTGTGTTTTCTGTTTCAATTTGTAATGTTTTTTCTAACATTGTAATGATGTGACGAGTAGCCATATGTTAACTCTCCTTTGTGTAAATGGGTAATACCATTCTATATTTAAAAAATTCTTACTATATACTATTATACAATATATGGAATGCATCTACCTGCTTTTTAGGTTGCATTTACAAAATCTTTTTTATTTGTTTACAAAAATAAAGTAAGATACAGTATATAGGAAAAAATAATAAAGGAATGAACGAGTTGTATATAACAGTAGAAGAAGCTGCGGAGTATTTGAATTTACCAAAGTCGTATATTGAAGAGTTAATTCAGCAAAAGAAAATTCGTGCACTATTTGATGGAGAGCAATATTTATTAAATAAAGAACAATTCAATACACATTTAGAACAAATGGAGAAATATAAGCAATTAGTGGAAGAAATATTGAACGAACCCATTCCAGAAGATATGGATGTTAAAGACGAAGATTAAACTATGGGAAATCCCTTATGAAGATATGCAGAAATGTATCTTCATAAGGGATTTTTTGTTTAAAGATATTAAAGCATAAGGAGTTGTTAGCCTTTCTTCAAATTTTGATAGGTAATAGTCTACCATGTTAAAAGCATATTTTTTTCTAGCTAGGACAAACATAGAGAACGTAACCTGTACAGATACATATACTATCAGTGCAAAAGCTTATAAATTAATGGAAGGGGTTTTCTCGTGAGTTTATTTCATTGTGATTTCTTGGAAGATTTAATTGGATCTTTTGTGAGAGTAAACAGGGGTGGTCCAGAATCTCAAAAAGGAACAATAGTCGCAGTATGTTCGGATTACTTTGTATTAAAGAATGAAAAAGGAGAGCTCTATTACTATCAGATTCGTCATCTGAAAAGCATTACAAAAAATGTGAAAGATTGTAAAGCAGATGATTGTGGATGGTTGGAATGTGAGTGTGAAGGTGACTTTGAAAAGCTACTTCAAAGCTTCAAATATCGTTGGGTGAAAATTAATCGTGGTGGCCCAGAGAAAGTTGAAGGTATCTTACAAGATGTTTCTTGTGAGTTTGTGACATTAATTGTAAAAGAAGAAGTTATATTAGTTGCAGTACCTCATATTAAGAGTGTCACAGTAGCGTGCGAAGAGAGCGAAGAAAGTAATAATGAAAGCTGTTGTTCAGGTCGAGAGCGCGCACAAAGACCATCAAGTAGAGGAAGATAATAAGAAAGGAGGATATGAATTTGGAGAGTGTATTATGCTGTGAGCAAATTAAGTGCTTAGTTGGTGAGACTGTAAAAGTAAATCTTCGTGGCCCAGAGAGTCGAGTGGGGGTACTTGTATCGTTAGGAAGAGATTACCTTACATTACAACTCCCTCTTGGTGAATTAGTATATTACCAATTGAAACACGTGAAGAGTCTAGTTAAGAAAGTGAAAGAAAGTAAATGTGACGATTGCTATGTTTCATGTTTCTGCTCTGATGATGATACTTTTGTCGATGTATTATGTGACTTGAAGTATAAGTGGGTAAAGATTAATCGTGGCGGCCCAGAGTGTGTAGAAGGCTTATTAAGTGAAGTGCATGAGGAATGTATTACACTAGTAAACTGTGATGAGGTCATTTATATCATTAATTATCATATTAAGAGTGTGAGTCAAGTAGTTAAATGTAAAAAGAATGAAGATGAATAATGTTTAATAAATAAGAGGGGCATTATGAGGGAAAGAGAAGAACAATTTCTTATTTCGATAGTATGAAAAGGAATTACTTACTATTAAGACAGAACTTTGCCCTGATTATTTTTTTACCGAAGACAGGAAAGAAGAAATTTATAGGAAGGAGGATATAGATGAATGAGTTGAATAAAAATATTGGAGAAAATATATATATTAAATTAATCGGTGAAAAAAGATTTAAAGGTGTATTAATAGACGTAGGAAATGATATCGTTGTTCTTTACAATGGACAAGACTACGTATATATATCTTTATATCATGTACAACATTATAAAATTTTACGACCACATGATGAAGAAGTAGCAAAACCAGATGTTGATTCTGTCATTAAGAGAGAATCTCCTTCAATTTCTTTGAGGAAAGTATTAAGTACCTCTAAAGGGATTTTTACAGAAATTTATGTAGCTGGAAATGCTCCAATACATGGATATGTTACAAGTGTAATGAACGATTATATCGTTTTTTATAGCCCAGTTTATAAAACAGTGTATATATCTTTAAAGCATTTGAAATGGTTAATTCCGTATAAAGAAAATCAAGTGCCTTATGCCCTCAATAAAAATGAACTCCCCGTGAATCCATTAAATATTACGTTAGCTCGAACTTTTGAAGAACAGCTTATTAAAATGGCTGGCAAAATCATGGTGTTCGATTTAGGTGAGGAATCTAATAAAATCGGAAAGATGGCAAAAATTGATGAAGGTCATATTGAAATATTAAAGGCGCGTGATGCGAAAATGTATGTAAATATTCAACATGTAAAATCTGTCCATTGTCCGTAAGTTAATTGAAAGGGCTGGCTTTTTCTTTTATATGTAGAAGAAAAGGTCGAGCCTATTTGTTTAGGTCGATTTGAATATGAGGGGAAAAATGAATTGAATATAAATATGTTAGTATGACTGTTGAAGAGGAAATTTTGTGCGAAATTATAAAGAATATGTACGAGCTATCTTTTGATGTATTCAATTTATTTTTTTGAGGGAGAACTGCTTAACTAATATATTAAAGGGGTTTTGTTGGTGGAGCAGTTTCCAAATTCGTTATCGATTACATTACTTGGTAGTGCTGGTGGAGCAGCAAAAGCAGTTTTAGCGATTTTAAATCAAGCGATAGTAAATGAAAAAGACCCGATTTATGAAGTCATAAAGAATGTTACATTTTATTTGGTTGATATAAAACAAAAAGATAGGACGTATTATGACGAGTTGTTTCCAAATTTGAAAGATCAATTGTTTTTATCCGAAATAGACCTCCAAGATGTAGTGACATTTAAAAAGCATTTAAAAGAAAGTAGTACGAGCGTTGTTATTGATGTTTCGGGGGCAGATACGATCAGAGTATTAAGCTGTTGTAATGAACTTGGAATTTGTTATATTAATTCAGCTTTGGAAAACGAGGCAGTAGATCAGGACGATAGTTTAATCGGCTTTCAGCTTACGGAAAGATATACGAGATTTGAGAAGGAAAAAGAGAAATTTACAAATACAAAAGCAATTATAGGCTCAGGTATGAATCCAGGTGTCGTTCAATGGATGGTTGTTGAACTTATGAAGGAACGCCCGAATGAAAAGCCAAGAGCATGCTATATAGTAGAACATGATACGTCATTTTTGAATGATACAGCACTGATAAAGCCTCATACACTGTATGCTTCATGGGCAGTAGAGCGATTTCTAGATGAAGCGATATGGAGTTATCCGATGTATATGAGTCATCATCGTCCTCTTTACTTTTATGAAGATGTATATGCTTCAGAGTATAAAGTAAAGTTGGGAGAGAAAGAGTTTTACGGTTGTTTGATGCCGCATGAGGAAGTTTTAATTTTAGGGAAAAACTTTAACATGGAAGTAGGGTTTCTTTACCGAATTAATGAGTATACAACAAATATAATTAGACAGAATTTAGATAAGGTAGAAGATCTATGGAATTGGAATCGTAAAGTATTTAATCCAGCCGAAGAAGAGATTGCGGGCGAGGATCTAGTCGGTGTATTACTCGTTTATGAAAATAGCGAGACCTATATGTATAACGTGATGAATAGCAGTCAAGTTTTTCATAAATATAAAACGAATGCGACATACTTCCAAGTAGGATGTGGCATTTATGCTGGCTTGTGTAGTTTACTGTTCGATAACTTTAAACAAGGTGCCTATTATGTAGAGGAATTATTATTAAATACAGAAAGTAAGTACGGAGAATATTTGAATTTATATATGAATGATTTTGTAGTTGGTGGAAATGACTTTACGGATGGATTGCTACATGATCGGGTAAGATGGATATAAGTTGTGACGAAAAGGAAGGGGAAATCTCCTTCCTTTTCCCGTTATAAGGTTACAGATTGCTCTGAAAGTAATTTCATACTTATAATTTAATGAGATAATATGTAGATTTTTTGTATTGATCATGAGGAGTAGCAAGGAAGTATTGCGATTCAAAGTAGCGGAGAGCTAGGAATGAAAGTGGAGATTTTTTTACTGATAGCATAATGTGCTAGAAGAAAATATTTTTCAGAAAAGTGTTCTTGTTGCGTAAATATAAACATTTTATAAAATGTTTCGAGAAGGGTTTTTTTTATAAAATACTTCGTTTATAATGGAGGAAAATATCGACATGAGATTTGTTATTCATGTAACGGTTCGGTAGTGTTAGAAAAAGAAGGGGTGCACGCGCATCCTTTTTTCTATGCAGATATTATGAAAGAGGTGGTATGATGGAATTAACATTAAATTCGACTGTATGCTTGCACACAATTCAATTTCGAAAAGAGCAAAAGAATTATATTGTAAAAGATACAATTACAGGAGAAAAATATGAAATGCCGCCACTTTGGATTGATGCATTGGCAATGATGCGTGACGGTTTTTTATTAGGGGAAATTGAGGAGAAATTAAAAGAAGAGTATCCGGAAGAAGAAATAAATATGTTAGCATTTACGAGGCAACTGTTAGAGCTAGAGCTTGTCGGAATGGTCGATGGGGAAGAAATAGCTTGTACAAAGAAGAAAGAGAAAGATTATTTAGCTTGGTTACGTCCTCGCGTTGAGCAATTCTTTCTTAGTTTAAATAAAAGAAATAGAAGCAAAGGTCAATGATGATCTTTGCTTTTTTGTATAGTTTGTTTAAAAAATTACAGCGAATGCTCTTGCGAAAGCACCGTCGCTATTTTTAATTTTTAAAGGTGCTGCTGAGAAAAAGAAACGTTTCGCATTAATGGCATCTAAGTTTGTTAAGTTTTCGATTAAATAAATATTATTCCCAAGTAGTATGTGATGAATCGGTGATGTTTCTGTCGTTACCTCGTCGGGAGAAATGAAATCTAAACCGACAGATTTTACTTTTAATTGAACTAATTCTTCAGCTAATTCTTCGGAAAGATAAAAGGCTTCTTGTTCATACGCTTCTGTATTCCATTTATTAGATAGGTTGGAATGGAAAATGACAATATCACCTTCTTTTATGTCAGCATTGTGTAACACTTCTTTAGGTAGTTTTCGTTCTTGTACATGGGTTACATCAATAAGAACAGCTTCACCTACAAATTGATCTAGGGGCAATTGATCAATAGTCGTTGCGCCTGAAATGAAATGAGCAGGAGCATCACAATGTGTACCAACATGAACGACAGAATGAAAATCTGTAACTTGATATCCTGTCTCTTCAACACTTGTAATGGCTTCTAAATTGATTTTTGGTGTTCCAGGAAATTGAGACATATTGTTTTCAAATGTTTGGGATAGGTCAATTACTTTCACTTTAAATACCTCCAAGTATATATTTTGAAATATAAAAAACTCACCTTTCATAATCAAGAAAGATGAGTTTTGCACACAATAGTTACGTTTTATCTTTCAAAATGCAATGCATTTTGCAGGAATTAGCACCTATTCAGTTTGTATAAACTGAGGTTGCTGGGCTTCAAAGGGCCGGTCCCTCTGCCTCTCTTGATAAAGGTATATTCAATTTAAAGTTCGGAATTTTCGTGATAATAAAATTGTAATTCATTTCCTTTTTCTGTGCAACACAAAATAGGTATTCACCCAAATAAAGTTGCTCGCATATTGTAGCTTATGTAAATAGAATGCTGCGAAGGAGTGAGTGCAGTGACAGGGAATGTATTGAACTATTATGCTGGTGGAAATACAGCTAGAGGATTTCATAATTTATATGAAGAGAATTTAAAAGGACTAAACAGATTATTTATTTTAAAGGGTGGACCTGGAACGGGAAAATCTTCTTTAATTAAGGTAATAGGTCGTGAATGGGTTGAAAAGGGATATGATATTGAATTTTTACACTGTTCTTCTGATAATAAATCGGTTGATGGTGTCATTATCCCGAAGTTAAAAGTAGGAATTGTTGATGGAACATCACCGCATGTTATTGAGCCAAAAATGCCAGGAGTTGTGGAGGAGTATATTAATTTAGGAATTGCTTGGGATTCAGATAAGTTAAGAAAGCAGAAAGTGGAAATTGAACGATTTGTTTCAGAAGCAAGCAAAGCTTTTCAAGCTGCTTACGCTCGTTTTAACGAGGCATTAGTTATACATGATGAGTGGGAGAAAATATATATTAGTAATATTGATTTTAATAAAGCGAATGAACTAACCGAGCAGCTCATTCAGAAACTATTTACAGATAAAGTTGGGAAACAATCGCTTGTGAAACATCGGTTTTTAGGAGCGGCTACACCGAAAGGAGCAGTTGATTTTGTTCCTAACTTAACAGAAGGATTGCCACATCGTTATTTTATAAAAGGACGCCCAGGTTCTGGAAAATCAACAATGCTCAAAAAATTAGCTAAGGCAGCAGAAGAAAAAGGGTTTGAAGTTGAAGTATATCATTGTGGGTTTGATCCAAATAGTCTTGATATGGTTATCGTAAGAGAATTAGGGTTTGCGATTTTCGATAGCACCGCACCACATGAATATTTTCCAAGCCGCGAAGGTGATGAAATTATAGATATGTATGCCCTTATTGTGACACCAGGGACGGATGAGAAGTATGCGGAGGAAATTCGTGACGTCTCTATTCAATATAAAGCAAAAATGAATGAGGCGATGTCTTTCTTAGCAAAGGCGAAATCAGTTCGTGATAAATTAGAACGAATTTATATTGCTGCTATGGATTTTTCAAAAGTAGATGCATACAAAGAGGAGATTCAAAAAGAGTTTGAACGAATTGCGGTTAGTGTAACTGAAAAGAACAAGTAAAAAATAACGAATTTTGACAGGCTGTCGGAAATTTTCTGACAGCTATTTTAGTATGTAGTAAACTTAGTAATATATTTGTCGAATTTCCAAGGAAATAATCAAAAAATGGAGAGGGTATGAAATGAGAGAGAAAATTAAGTTGGAGTTAGAACGAATTGAGAAAGAAAATGATGTGAAAATTTTATTCGCTGTGGAGTCAGGGAGTCGTGCATGGGGATTTCCATCAAAAGATAGTGATTATGATGTTAGATTCGTTTATATGCACCCGGTAGAATGGTATTTATCCATTCATGATAAACGAGATGTAATTGAGTATCCGATTAGTGATGATTTAGATATAAGCGGATGGGATATTAAAAAAGCGTTACAACTATTTGCAAAGTCAAACCCAGCTTTACTCGAATGGATTCGATCACCCATTTTTTATTCGAAAAACTCTAATTTTCCAGAAAAGCTTCAGCAAATGAGTGAAAAGAATTTTGATCCAAAAGCAACGATATACCATTACCTACATATGGCTTCAAAAAATTATCGTGAATTTTTGCAAGGTGAGAATGTAAAATTGAAAAAGTACTTTTATGTATTGCGTCCTATTTTGGCTTGTAAGTGGCTAGAGGAGAAAACAACTTTGCCTCCTGTAGAATTCGATCGATTAATTACAGAATTATCAATAGAGCGTAGCGTATTAGATGAAATTGAACGGTTGTTAATAAAGAAAAAGGCAGGTACTGAATTAGATGTTGGATTGAAAATTGAGGTGTTGAATCAATTTTTAGAAGAACAAATTCATTACTATCAGCAATACGTAAAAGGAATTGAAAAGGGATCAGGGATCGATATTGAGAGTTTAAATACATTGTTTCGAGATATGTTGTTTGCGGTATACGAAAAAGAGCACAAGTAAGTTTGTGCTCTTTTTATTTTGTAGGAATAAAGAAAACAGATATAGCTGCAAGAAGACCTGCAAATGAGAATAAGTAAAAATTCCATGCTAAGTCATATTGCATTGTCATAATAATACCGACAAGAATAGGACCAGTAATTGCGCCAACTCGGCCAAGTCCAAGTCCCCAGCCTAAGGAAGTAGCTCGGATATGTGATGGAAAGTATTGTGTTACATATGCATTTAATATTTGAGTAATGCCAACTGACCCAATTCCAGCAAGACCAATTAAAAGATAGATGATTGTAACAGATGGTTTAATTGTTAATAGTCCAATACATATAGCTGCCATAAGATAGGAGATGCTAATAACAATTTTAGCTCCTATACGATCGGCGATTGCTCCAGCAAATAATGCACCGATAGCGGCAGTAATATTTAGCATAAGTAGGAATGATAGACTAGATCCAAGAGGGTATCCTGCCTGTCGCATCATCTGAGGTAACCAAGTATTTAAACCGTATATTAAAAACATACCCATTATATAAGTGATCCAAAAAAGCAGCGTTGCTTTTCTGTATTCTTTTGAGAATAAAGTAAGAAATCCATTTCTCTTTCGCATATTAGATGAGGGTTGATGAGTTTCATCTTTCACATAGAATTCAATTTGAAAACGATTAAGGATTTGGTTAACTTCTTTTTGGCGATTACGTGATAATAAAAATTGAATGGATTCAGGTAAATAACGAATAATGAAAGGAATAAGGAGTAGTGGAATCATTCCGATGCCAAACATAGTTCTCCATCCGAAACCTTCTAACATAAACATAGACAAAATAGCGCCTAACACGATCCCTAAAGGATAGCCAGTAAACATAAGAGCATAAATAAAAGATTGTCGCTTTTTTGGTGAATATTCAACAGTAAGTGCTGAAGCTGTTGGAATAACACCACCTAATCCGATTCCTCCGATAAACCGAGATAAACCAAATAATTCGGGAGAAGGAGCAAGTGCAGCTAGGCCCATTGTGATAGAAAAAAGTGCTAAACAGCATATAAGCGTCCATTTCCGTCCAATTAGATCTGTAATGGTTCCAACTAGAATAGCGCCAATAAACATACCAAATAAAGCATAGCTAGCAATTGTACCAGCATGTGCCGGCGAAAGTGCCCAGCTTTTGTCTTCTAGGAGCTTTGGCAGAACGGCACCGTAAATACCTAAATCATATCCATCAGCTAGAATAGCTAGCCAACAAATAAAAACAACAAGTTTTGTAATAGAGCTCGAAAAGATAGTTTCTGTAGATTCTAGATGAGGTGGAGCTGATGGTTGCATAGTATTCACCCCTTTTATTTGTAGATGAATATATTATTTTATTCCATGTTAATATTTTCCTCCTTGTGTCGAAATTTATCTCGCTTTAATGGGCAGTAAGACCCCCCACCTCAAAATTCAGCGAAAGCAAAGAAGTTAGGTGGGGGCTGATTAAAGTTTCACTTTATCTGAAAAGGTTTTATAACAAATAAAGAAGCTCAACAGTCATTCTGTTGAACTTCTTTATTTGTTTACTCATTATCAACTCGTTTTAACGGTTGATCTGCCGGACCTTCAATAACATCTCCCTCAATTGAAAAGCGTGAACCGTGGCAAGGACAGTCCCAAGTACAATCACCATTATTCCATTCAACTTCGCAGCCGAGATGTGTACAAGTTGTATCGACAATATGTAATTTTCCATCTTTGTCCTTATAAGCACCTGCTCGTTTCCCTTTAACATGTACGACAGATCCTTCACCAACTTCGAGGTCTTCTGGTTTACGTAATGCAGTTTCAATCTTTCCTTCAATTAAATGTTTCGCAACATCAAGGTTTTGGGAGAGGAACGTTTTTATATCTGGATTTGCATGGAAGCGTGATGGTGCATACAGTTCTTTATATGGACTGTCTACTTTTAGAATGGAATCCTTCAGTAAATGAGCGGCAGCAGTTCCAGTTGTCATTCCCCATTTACGATATCCAGTTGCAACAAATATATTTGGATTGCTCTCGTTAATATGTCCGATATAAGGGAGCTTATCTAGCGTAATTAAATCTTGTGCTGACCATCTATAAGGAACTTCATCTATTCCAAACGTTGCTTCCGCAAAAGAATAAAGTGCTTCGTAATGAAGCATCGTGTTT